>NZ_DFQK01000017.1:97408-97801 GCF_002377745.1 Exiguobacterium sp. UBA3491 | reverse complement strand
AACTATGATTTCTGGTATGAATCAAGTCAGCTTGCTTCGCGTATGGCAAGTGACCAAAACAAGAAAAAAGAAGAGAAGATTAAAGAACTTCAAGCCTTCATCGCACGTTTCAGCTCAAACGCCTCAAAAGCGAAACAAGCGACGTCACGGAAGAAATTGCTTGATAAAATCACACTCGACGACATTCGTCCATCATCACGCCGTTATCCGTTCGTCGGCTTCACACCGGAACGTGAAATCGGAAATGATCTCTTGATGGTCGACGGCATCTCGAAGACGATCGATGGCGTCAAAGTCCTTGATAACGTCCGCTTCTCTTTGAACAAGACGGATAAAGTCGCGTTCATCAGCCAAAGCGATATCGCGATCACGACACTATTCAAAATCCTTATG
>NZ_DFQK01000017.1:0-97347 GCF_002377745.1 Exiguobacterium sp. UBA3491 | reverse complement strand
TGATGGAACCGGATAGCGGTACTTTCAAATGGGGCGTCACGACTTCCCAGTCATACTTGCCGAAAGATAACTCGGAATTCTTCGAAGGCTCGGATAAGACGATCCTCGATTGGCTCCGTCAGTATTCACCGGCAGATGAGAGTGATACGTTCCTCCGTGGATTCCTCGGTCGGATGCTCTTCTCTGGAGAAGAAGTCATGAAAAAAGCATCTGTCTTATCCGGGGGCGAAAAAGTCCGTTGTATGCTTTCAAAAGCGATGCTCAGTGGTGCTAACGTCCTTGTACTCGACGATCCAACGAACCACTTGGATCTCGAATCGATCACGGCACTCAACGATGGTTTGATCGCTTATAAAGGCGCAATGCTCTTCAGCTCGCATGACCATCAGTTCGTCGAAACGATCGCGAACCGCATCATCGAGTTGACGCCAAACGGTATCGTCGATAAAGAAACGACATACGATGAGTATTTGAACAACGATACGATTCAACAGCAATTAACAGCGTTATACGCACAATGATTTTAAAAGAGACCGGAACTGTCGTTTCGGTCTTTTTTTTTGAACATGTTGAAGGAGGAATGCGATATGCGACATCGGGTATGCGCTGCGTTGATTGAAGAGCAACAGATCCTAATGGTCGAATTACATACCCCTTACCGGACATTTTGGACGTTACCCGGCGGAGGTGTCGCGAATGGTGAAACAAAAGAGCAAGCCATCATGCGAGAAGTGTTAGAAGAAATGCATCTTCACGTCACGGTCGAACGGAAAATTTACGAGATTTCAATGGATCAAGGAACAGAGACATGTTTTCTCGTTCGCCGTGCCTTAGATAGTCCTGAACCTCGACTCGGGATCGATCCTGAACTATCGCTTGATCAACAAGAATTACGAGCTGTTCGGTTTCGACCACTGAATGAGATGCAAAATGATTCACAGATTTCTCGTTTGAGTCTACTATCGTAACGATATAATCTTTGGATTAAATGAAAATTTAATAACCGTATTTATACTTAAAAATAGTAGTCGGTAACTAAGCATTTTGATAATCCAAAATCGCTCGATCCAGCGATAGAAAACGAGAACGTTATCAAGGTGTCGACTGCCTATCCGTTTTACCGAGTGATCATAAATCGTATACGAATCGATAAGATATGAAAAAACGGATTCCCCAGTGCGGGAATCCGTTTTTTCATGCATTGTTCTTCTTTTGTTTCGCTGCCTCTTCTTCGACACGTTGCAACAAGCCTTGAACAATTTTCTCGTTTTCTCGTTCGCCACCGAGTGACAAGAGACTTTTCCCAACGAAGTTCACTCCTTCATTTTTTCCTGTATAAATCAACAGACAACGATCGTGTCCAAGTGGTTTGAGCGTAAACGTCATCTCGATCTTGAATATTTTAGCCAATGTGAATCCAATCGTATTTTGCTTGAAGTCAGGCTCGTTCGTATAGGCTAAATCGGTCACGATATAGGTTTCGAGTCGATTACCCTGCATGTATGTTTGACGATACGTCGAACCGACGACACCCGGTTTTCGTTCAATCACCTCGTGCTGGACGACGTTCGGAATCAAACGCTGCAATCGCGTGTGATCAAACAAGTGCCATGCTTCCTCAATCGGGATATCGAGCTGTCGTTCTTCTCTCCACGTAATCATAGATCCGCCCCCTTTTCTATAGAAATACCCTGTCATCCGGTCTTGTAACGTCCGGTGACAGGGCGGGAGCAGATTCTTATTTTACTGTGCTTGTTTCAAGGGCTGCACCGAGGAACTTCGCTAGTTCGAGCATGCCGTAGCGTCCTGCAGCTGCCTCGGCATCCGAATTATAGTTCGTATTCGTATTGACGTCATACGTATAGATCGTACCTGACGCATCCTTAATGAACTCGATGCCTGCGACCGCGATCTGGTTCGCTTGGAGGAATGCTTCATACTTTTGGATGATCGGGTCATCGAAGCCTTCAACGATTTGGAACTTCATCGGTGTTTGCGGTGCTTCTTCACCGACTGGGCAGAACAAGTCGTCGATCACGCATGCATCCGCTGGGCAAAGCTCAAAACCTTCTGATGTATCGACTCGAACCGCGTAGACGAACTTTCCACCTACGAACTCACAACGTGTGATGTACGGTTCTGGTGCTTGAATATACTCTTGAATCAACGTGATGCCATCGACTGGTTCGTCGAATGTCGGACCGTCGAGATAAGCTTCAAGTGCTTCAATCGAATGGAATAACTGGACGCCGAGACCTTTCCCTGCACGGTTGTGTTTCGTGATGAATGACGAAACACCGATCTCTTTTGCTGCTTGTACGATTTGATCGCGTCCGACGGCAGCCGTCGTCTTCGGTACACGAATCCCAGCCTTCCGCAACGCCGTGTATTGATTGACTTTGCTGACTTCAAGACGAAGCGCACGCGTTCCGTTAAAGACGGTCCGGTCATGCTCTTCTAACCAAGCGAGGACCCCTTCCGTCAACTCCGGCGCGTAACGATGCCCCCGCGTATGCGAAGACGCACTCATACGACTGTAAAAGACACCTTCTGGCGGCAGTTCATCTAACGGTACGATTCCTTCATTTAAGTGCCACTGCTCGTACGGCAACTTGAGTTCTTCGAGACGTTTGATGAGATGATCCGTCCATTCTTGGTTTTCGTGGAGAATATGAATTTTTGTCATGATTGTTGACCTACCTTTCGTTTCGCTTCGACCAGTGGCATTACGTCACGGGCAAAGCGTTCCATTTCTTCAAGTTGTGGTGAGAATTGTAACAAGAGCAACGTGACACCAACGGCTTCGAACGCTAGAATCCGTTCGGCAATCTGTTCTGGTGTTCCGATCAAGTTCGGTCGCAGACCACGGTTCGAGACGGAATAATCATTTCGTTCGACCTGTTGTTCGAGTTGCGATTTACTGATGAAATCTTGATAACCGGCATAACCGGCGCTGTCTTCCTTAACGTCCGTGATGCGTTGCCACTCAAGAAGCGCTTCTTCTTCCGTATCCCGACAAATGATGTAGGCAGCAAGACCGAAGCTCTCAAGCGGTGCGTGTCCCGTCGCTTCCCGGCGTACTTTCATATCATTGATTTTATGAGCTACTTCTTCAACAGTGCCTCCATGCATGACATAGGCATCACAATGTTCGACGATCGTCCGTTTTCCGGCTTCACTCTCTCCACCAGCGTAGAGCTTAATCCCCGGACGCTGGACGGGTTTCGGATGGAGTTCTGCCTGTTCGATCGTGTAGTGATGACCGAAGAAGCTGTACGGTGACGCATCTGCCCATAGTCCTTTCATGACCGTGACGAACTCTTCCGTCCGGGCATAGCGCTCATCATGTGCAGTAAAAATACCGTTGTATTGTTTTGCTTCTTCTGCCCACCAGGCTGAGACGACATTGAGCGTAAATCGCCCTCCACTCAACTGATCGATGTTTGCCGCCATCTTCGCCGTCGTCGCTGGATTATGGAACCCGGGACGAACCGCTGTCATGATCTCAAGGCGTTCTGTTGTTGCAGCAATCGCCGCTGCCGTTGTCCATGCCTCAAGACTCGGTTCCTTGATGCCTTTGATATCGTTCAAGTTCAATTCCGCAATCAACGTCGTCGAGAAGCCGATGCGTTCAGCTGTTTGTGCGACTTGTTTCGCATAATCGAATGTCGCTGGCATCTGTTCATCCTCGACGTTACGTAACCATCCCCCAAAAATCGGTAACCAAAAACCATACTCCACTCCATCGTCCCCCTTATCATAAAAAAACGCTCTTTTCGAAGTTCGAAAAGAGCGACGGTATCTTGTCCTGTCCGCTCTTATCTTCAGAAGGTATTCCTTCCTGGAAGTAGCACCTTCCGCCATAGCGGGGTTGCTGAAGTGTCTTCGGGCCAGTCCCTCGACTTCTCTAGATAAGATGTGTTGCATTCATCGTACAGAATTCATTGAACTAAAGCAACCATTAAACCGTCTTTTCCTATCGGATTTATTTCAAAGAAAAATCCCGACGTAGTGTCGGGATTCCGGATTAATATGGTGCGACGAAATCTGATGTTGGCTCTGGTGCTTGTTCACCACGAACACGATCATAGAATTTGGCAAGCGTGACGCTGAAGTATGGTCCAACCCATAAGACAGCAAGACCAAGTGTAACGATTACAAGTAATGCCC
Organism: Exiguobacterium sp. UBA3491; assembly: GCF_002377745.1. Classification (NCBI taxonomy): domain Bacteria; kingdom Bacillati; phylum Bacillota; class Bacilli; order Caryophanales; genus Exiguobacterium; species Exiguobacterium sp. UBA3491. The sequence goes on along the minus strand of NZ_DFQK01000017.1, from coordinate 93,177 downwards.
AACCAATGAATGATAGGAAGAGTAAGAATGCTTCCATCTTGTGACCATCCATGAGTTGGCGTGAACGCGTGATGGCCTCGAGGATACCGATCGATGGTTCATCTCGAAGGATGTAGAACGTCAACAAGTAAGAGAATGACTTGATGATACCAGGGATGATTAAGAGTAACGTCCAGAGCGCGATAAAGATGAACTGAACAATGGCCAGCCCCACCACTTTCAGGAACATACCATATGGCTCAAACAAATCCGTCACTTTCGTTTCTTCGCCACGAGCAATCGACATGGCAATCCATGTCCAACCGACTCCTACTGGAATCAATAAAATCGACACCAATGATACAACGAGATCTATACTACTAGACGGCTCATCGATATCCGATCCAAATAAATTAGGAACACCCTGAATAATACTAAACAGCAGAAAAGCTAGGACTGCAAATCCCCAACGACCGCTGAGCGACTCCTTCGCTGCTTTCTTTAATTGAGATGACATGAGTAAGGTCCTCCTTGAAAAATAAGTTCTCACCTTACTCTACGGCTTAAAATTTCTAATGTTTCACTCTTTTTTCAATAATTTCCCGTCTCGTTGCTGGTTGAGCCAAGCACGCTCAAGTTGTCGTCCACATGTTAGAACGAACGTTGAACATCGAAGCGCTCCATCACAAATGAAATGTCATGTTTTTTGTCTATGTACGCTGATATATCTCCACAGCCGGGTCCCGTTGCTTGTATTTCGCGACGATGACGATCAGGACAGTGATGATCACAAGCAGGAACCAAGAAGACAATTTTCCGAGATCAACGACTTCCCATCCTCTTTCCTGATGCGGATAGACCCACCCTTTAAAGAACGTCACGATATTCTCAGCGATCCAAATAAAAAACGCGATCAGTAAAAAAGACAGGACAAGCGGCATCCGGTAGATCGTCTGCTCGATCGTAAAATGAACCCATGACTTATAGAAGACAAGGACGACGAGGACCATCAATAGCCAGCGTGCATCGAAGATCCAGTGGTGGGTGAAGAAGTTGAGATAGACGAGACTGCCTACGCTGATCGCAAGCCAAGGTGGTGGAAATGCTGTGAAGCGTAAATGAAATCTTCGGAACGCTTGACAGACATAACTTGCGACACTTGCATACATGAATCCTGCATACAAGGGAACACCAGCCACTTTCGTTAGAGCCTGTTCCGGATAACTCCAAGACCCAACGTTCACTTTGAACAGTTCAAGTGCTAGACCAATCACGTGAAAGAGTAAGATCAGTTTGAACTCTTCCAGCGTTTCATAACGCGTGACAAGTAAGACGATTTGGACGAGAAGACACCATAGCAACAGGAGATCGTATCGAGCGATCGGTTCAGCAGGAAGATAACGTGAAAGAGCAAGCGCTGCGAAAATCATGACGGGAAAGACGCAACAGACGGCTTCTATGTATGTAAAACGAATCAAGTGCCGGATCGCTTTCATCCTGTCATCTCCTTTTTTCTTCAGTATACGTTTCTCTTTCGACCTTCCCCTCCTTCTTAAGATGGAAAAAACGGAAAATTTCGTCTTTCTTCTTCTACTTTCCTCATGATACAGTTAACGAATCAATTATTTTTAAGAAATGAGGTGTTAGACATGACGCGTCATCGTGCTTCCTGGTTATTACGCGCTACGTTAAAGTGGGGACTCTTCCTACTCGGTTTATTTTTACTCGCTCTCGGCTCATCGATGATGATCACTGCTGAACTCGGTGTCTCGACGTGGGATGTATTGCATCTCGGTCTCCAAAAGAAAACACCACTGTCCGTCGGAACGATCATCTTGCTTGTCGGTCTATTACTCGTGTTCGTTAAGTACACATTAGACCGCGTCACACCACAAATTGGGACACTCGTCAACGCGATTTTCGTCGGTGTCTTCATGAATCTTGTCCTTAATTCTCATCTCTTACCCTCTTTTGAGTCGATCTGGTTGAATACGATCTGGTTGATTTTTGGCATCTTCATCATCGGCATGGGGGCAGGTCTTTATGTTGCTGTCGGATATGGAGCCGGTCCACGCGATGGGTTGACGCTGACACTTGCAGAGCGATTTGGAACGTCGATTCGTCTGATGCGGACGATCATGGAGGTCACGGCATGCGGCATCGGTTGGTTGCTCGGTGGTCCTGTTTTCTTCGGTACAATCCTCTCGATTTTCTTAATCGGACCATTCCTACAATTTTGGTTGTTCTATTTCCGTCGGATCATTGCAGCGATCGATGCAAAAGGAATTCCGGCGTCTAAACGCCAAATTAGCTAAGTCGCCTGACTCGATATCATTCCGCGTGAATGATATCTCTTTTTATGTTAAAAGCAAATAAGTTGCGTCATCAAATCAAACACGTTATATTCGTTTACATATCAATCTTTGATACGTCAAAGGTTTCTTCGAACGAAGGGAAGGATGTGATGGATTGAGTATTTCCTGTACCGAAAAAGGACGGTTGATCTATGCACTCGTCTCCGTCAATAAGACGATTGCTCAAAAATTCGATCTCTGTACGGATGGTTTCAGTCAGACTCGAATGGACCTACTTGCTCAACTACAAGTCGATCAAACGATCAGTCAAAAAGAATTGCAAAAACGCGTCAATGTCGATCACGCGGCGGTGACCCGTCACCTCAAACACCTGGAATCGACAGGGATGATTGCTCGCGAGCGTTCAGCCGCTGACAATCGGGTGATTCTTGTTTCCTTAACGGAACAAGGGGCGACGCGCATTGCACGATTACGCGAACAAAAAGAGGAGTTCCTCGAGAACTTACTCGAAGGATTCTCTGCTGAAGAACAACGGACGTTAGCTGAGATGATTCAACGCATCGAAGCGAACGCCGAAACATTACCTAAATTAAAAGAGGAGTCGCTTTAATATGGCAACGCAAACTCAAACAGACTTTATGGAAATCGTCAAAGGACGCCGTTCGATCCGTAACTACGATACAGACGTGAAGATCTCAAAAGAAGAAATGACACAAATTCTTGAAGAAGCAACACTCGCACCTTCTTCTGTCAACATGCAACCATGGCGTTTCCTCGTCATCGATAGCGAAGAAGGCAAAGCGACACTTGCACCACTCGCGAAATTCAACCAAGTCCAAGTCGAAACATCTTCTGCTGTCATCGCCGTCTTCGGTGACATGAACGCTGTTGATCAACTCGAGAACATCTACGATACAGCTGTCGCAAAAGGGCTCATGCCACAAGAAGTACGCGATCGCCAAGTACCAGCGATCCAAGGGATGTACAGCAGCGTATCAGCAAACGACTTGAAAGACAGCATCTTGATTGACTCGGGTCTCGTCTCGATGCAATTGATGCTCGTCGCTCGTGCACACGGTTATGATACAAACCCAATCGGTGGTTACGAGAAAGATCAAATCGCGGAAGCATTCGGTCTTGAAAAAGATCGTTATGTACCGGTCATGTTGCTATCGATCGGTAAAGCGGTGGACGCTGGATATCCATCAGTTCGCCTACCAATCAACGACATCGCAGACTGGAAATAAGTTTTTTTACACTATAAAAAAAGAAAACACACACAAGGGAGATTGAATAATTATGACTACTCAAACAACAACGGACTTCATGGAAATCGTCAAAGGACGCCGCTCGATTCGTAACTACGACACGAACGTAAAAATTTCAAAAGAAGAAATGACACAAATCCTTGAAGAAGCAACACTTGCTCCATCTTCAGTTAACATGCAACCATGGCGTTTCCTCGTCATCGATAGCGAAGAAGGTAAAGCGACACTCGCACCACTCGCAAAATTCAACCAAGTTCAAGTCGAGACATCTTCTGCTGTCATCGCTGTCTTCGGTGACATGAACGCGGTCGACAGCATCGAGACAATCTACGACATGGCTGTTGAAAAAGGTCTTATGCCACAAGAAGTACGTGATCGCCAAGTACCAGCCATCAAAGGTTTCTACCGTCCAGAAGACGTTGAAACATTACGTGATAGCATCTTGATCGACTCAGGTCTCGTTTCAATGCAATTGATGCTCGTCGCTCGTGCACACGGTTACGATACAAACCCAATCGGTGGTTACGAAAAAGACCAAATCGCAGAAGCATTCGGTCTTGAAAAAGAGCGTTACCTCCCAGTCATGTTGCTTTCAATCGGTAAAGCCGTGGACGCAGGATACCCATCGGTTCGTCTACCAATCGCTGACATCGCAGAGTGGAAATAAGCGATCTCACTCAGTCCGGATTCCTTTCATAGGAATCCGGCTTTTTTGTATACTCAAAGAAAAGGAGGCGTCAGTAATGTACGATGTGACGATTATCGGAGCCGGTGTAGCGGGAATCTTCCTTGCTCATCAGCTCGTTGAAGATGGGCAATGCGTCTTACTGCTCGATGCCGGAAAACCAATCCGCAAGCGAACAGTAGAAGATGCGTATCTTGGATTTGCAGGGCTTGGAAAATCAGAAGGAAAATTCAATTATGCGATGGGATTCGGCGGAGAGCTCGTCTCAAAAATCGGTGAAGAGACGACACGACGACTGTTCCAAGAAGTCGATAATCTTTTATGTACATATGGTGGAGGTACAGTTGAGACCTACTCGACGCATTCACCTGCTGTCGCAATTCGCGCCCGTCGTGCTGATCTCCATACGGTCGAGACGACCGTCCGTCATTTAGGCACAGCACGGACAGTTGGCGTCTTCACGGCGTTTGAGGATGCTTTATTGCCACGACTCGATGCTCGTTTCGAAACGACGATCGAACAGATCACGAAGTCGGAGGCGTTTACGATTAAAACAGCGGACGAAACCTTCGTAAGTCGACGGATCGTGTTCGCGACAGGTCGTTCCGGTGCAGACTTTACGTTGCAACAGTTAGCGACGCTTGGTGTCATCCCACAGCGGACCCGACTTGATCTCGGAGTGCGGGTCGAGACGGATGAGGCACTATTTCGAACATTACTACAGGAGACGTTCGAGACGAAGCTCGGTTACGACTCACCTTATGGTAAAGCCGTCACCTATTGCATGAATCCATGCGGACGGATCATCCGCAAATATCAAGAAGGACTCGTCATGCCGGACGGTCAAAACGTCCATGAGACGGCAGATGGATCAACGAATTTGAACTTTACACTGTTTCTCCCGCGTTATTTTTCGACGTTAGCACAAGCCAATGCATACGCCACACGCGTTATCGGAGGAATCAATCAAGGACAGGATCGCATCGTTGTCCAGCGCCTCAGTGACTTTCGAAAATCGCGAGCGACAACAACGGATCAATTGCTTCATAACGGAATCATCCCTTCGCTAGCTGCTTCCCCTGGAGATTTACACGCGGAAGTACCTGTGGAAGACCTCCTCGTCTTGGAAGGTTTTTTAAAACGCCTCGAGCGACTCCTTGAGACGGAACTTCCAGCAGATACGTTACTTTATGGACTAGATGGTAAGTTTTACGCACCGATGCTTGAGACGTCAGAAACATTTGAGACGACATGCTCCGGTGTCTATACGATCGGTGATTGCTCTGGTGCAACGCACTCTCTTGCCCAAGCAGCCGCTAGCGGACTTCATCTCGGACATGCTTTGACGCAAACAAGCCGGTCCCTCTTCGCTTAAGCGGAGAATGACCGGCTTGTCTTATTTCTTGAATGCTTCGTACACTTTCAATTGTTTCCCTTTGACCTTCGTCGTCTTCATCGCCCGGAGGACAAGCGGACCTTTCCCGTTGAGGATATCGACATACGTCAACGTATCCTGAATCGAGATGATGCCGATGTCGTCTGCTGTGACGCCTTCAATCTTCGCAATCGTTCCAACGAAGTCGACGGCACGGAGTTTTTTCTTCTTCCCACCGTTAAAGAACAATTTCATGATGTCCGCATCAAGCTGTTCCGTTTTCGAAGAACGCGTATCTTCCGTCGCCATTTTCTCTTCGAATGCATCCGCTGTTCGCATCAAGTCCTTTTCCGTTGGTGCTTGGCGACGTGTCAGTTTCCCGTGATACTGCTCGATTTCCTTTAGGCGACGTTCGTCTGCCGGTGTGACGAGACTGATTGCTTGTCCGGCTGCTCCTGCCCGCCCCGTCCGACCGGTCCGGTGAACGTAGCTTTCTCGTTCGACAGGGAGATCATACTGGATGACGTGCGTGATGTTCTCGATATCGATGCCGCGTGCTGCGACATCTGTTGCGACAAGAATTCGGAACTTCCCGGCACGGAAGGCTTTCATCGCATCGAGTCGATCGTCTTGTTCCATCCCACCGTGAATTGCTTCAACTGGATAGTCATGGGCGCGTAGACCATTCGCGACGAAATCAACGTGTTCTTTCGTCCGACAGAAGATCATGCAACGATCCGGGTTTTCAGCGACGAGGACATCTTTTAAAATGGCGAACTTCGTCTTGTCCGTCACCGGAATATAACTATGCGTAATCGTTGAGACGACGGTCTCGCCCGCTTCGATTCGTTTTGGTGCCTCCATGTAACGGTCACTCAACTGTTCGATGTCTTCTGGGAAGGTCGCAGAGAACAACAGTGTCATCCGCTCCTTCGGTAACTCGGACAAGATGGCATCGACTTGATCGAGGAAGCCCATGTTCAGCATTTCGTCCGCTTCATCTAAAACGACGTAACGGGCTTTCTCAAGCGATAACGTGCCCCGCTCGATATGATCGCGTACGCGTCCCGGTGTTCCGACGACGACGTGTGTCTTTTGCTTGAGCTCCGTGACTTGCCCGCGGAACGGTTGCTTGCCGAAGACGGCTGTCGCTTTGATCCGCTTATAACGTCCGATGTTCATGATATCTTCTTTGACCTGCAAGGCCAGCTCACGTGTTGGCGTCAAGACTAAGACTTGTGGTTTGTTTTCTTCCCACTCGACGAGTTCACACAGTGGGATCGCAAACGATGCCGTCTTTCCGCTCCCCGTCCGTGATTTGACGATGACGTCTTTTCCGGATAATACGACGGGGATGACCGATTGTTGGACTTCGGTTGGTGTCGTGTAACCGAGTTGCTCGATTGAATCGAGAATCGGTGTGCTTAAGTTAAAATCATTGAATCGTGTACGTGTCATAGAATGTCCTCATTTCTTATCGTAAAAAAAGCTTCCCACCGAAACGATGAGAAGCCCAACGAATTATTTGGATGCTACTTTATCTTTTTTGATTTGCTTACTACGTAATTGACCACATGCCGCATCGATGTCTGTTCCGTGCTCGAGACGAACACCACAGTTCAAGCCGTTCTTTTTCAACGTATCGTAGAACGTCGTGATATCTTCAGACGTACTGCGCTGATATTGACCGTGCTCATCGACTGGATTGTACGGAATCAAGTTGACATACGTCAGGTGACGTTTGTCTTCGAACAGTTTTGCTAGTTCGACTGCGTGTTCTTTTTGGTCGTTGACGCCACGAAGCAAGATGTACTCGATCGTGATTTTACGGTTCGTCGTTTGAACGTAATAATCGATCGCTGGCATCAATTTCTCAAGCGGGATCGCCCGGTTGATTTTCATGATTTGCGTACGCAATTCATTGTTTGGTGCGTGAAGCGAGATGGCTAAGTTGACTTGGAGTTTCAAGTCAGCGAACTTGTAGATCTTGTCTGCCAAACCACTTGTTGAAACCGTGATGTGACGTGCACCGATCGCAAGACCATTGTGGTCCTTGATGACGTTCAAGAAGTCAACCATGTTGTCGAAGTTATCGAACGGTTCACCGATACCCATGACGACGACGTGGCTGACACGTTCTTCGTTACCGACTGCATCGAGGTGATGTTGGACGTTCATGATTTGCTCAACGATTTCGCCTGCTGACAAGTCGCGGCTCTTCTTGATCAGACCACTTGCACAGAAGCTACAGCCGATGTTACAGCCGACCTGTGTCGTAACACAGACAGAAAGACCGTACTTATGACGCATCAGAACCGTTTCAATCAAGTTGCCATCATATAATTTGAAAAGGAACTTGATTGTTCCGTCTGCTGATTCTTGCTTGACCGCTTCTGTCATCGAGTCAATCGTAAAACTCTGATCTAACAACTCAAGGCAATCCTTGTTGACATTCGTCATTTCCGCGAAAGTCGTGACACGTTTACGGTAGAGCCAATCCCATACTTGTTTGGCACGGAATGGTTTGTGCCCTTGATTCGATAACCATTCTGTCATCTGCTCAAGCGTTAATCCATAAATGGATGGTTTATTCATTTCGAAAGACCTCATTTCTTTTTCCAGAACTACAACATTCCTTTATCTTAGTAAAAATCAGCGCGTGACGCAACGTTCAAATCCTAAATGTTCACTTTCTGTAAAGTTTTTGCGCCACTTTCGATCAAATCGACAGACTCCGACGTCCGAATTGAACGACTGCTCCGGTCAAGAACACGAGACAGAGGACGAGTAAAAGAATGGAATGAAGAAGAAAATGATTCGTTCCTTCTAGTAATTGTGTCGTATTGAATAAGGAGAAGACGGATAGATAACGGAGCCACTCCGTCTTGTCACTTAGTTCCGACAGAATCGTCAAGACGATCGATAGGACGAGTACACTACCGGCAAGCGAAAAAGCACGACGTTCTTCGTCAAATAACGTCGCAACGAATAACGTAAAGGCACCGATCGCCAAGAGTAACAATAGCGCATTGAGTTGAATCCGCCATAAGATGGCGTCATTGATCGAAATATCTGTCATCCACCAGTCGGATACCATCAAGACGAGTCCATTCAGTCCTACGAGAACCATACTTGCGATACCCATGACGATCGCGACAGCAAACGTATACGCATTCCGGGTGATCGGGGCTGCAAGATAGACGATCAGCTCTCCGTTGTCGATCGGTCGCGCAACGAGGCGCGCTGCTGATGAGAGCAAGAATAGACTCGCAATGACTTGAAAGATTAGACCATAATAATTCCCACCGAGCAGATCCAGTACATTATCGAACCCTGTCACCTTATCGTATTGAAAGGCTTTTAAGACTTCCGGAGGTAACGCTTCTAGTTTTGCTTCTAGTAAACCGGTCTTCATCATCGATGGATAAAGCAACGCAAGCATCAATAAGTAGAGACTCGTTCCAATCGCGTAAGCAAGCACGGGCTTTCTGACCTGCTTGAATAAAGAGCGGATCAGCAATATCACGACGATTCCTCCTCTCCATAATAATGCAAGAAGACCTGTTCTAAATCATCTGCTGACGGACGAATCAGCCGTACATCGTACTGGGTTAAATAAGCGATCGCCTGATTCAAGCTCAGCGTCTCATCCGTTTGAAAACTGACTTCCAGCCGCTTCGGTTCAACACCGACTTGCATCGCGAACTGTGCTGCTTCCACCTCCGTTCGGAAGACGATCGTATACGTCTTTCGACTCGATCGAACCAACTCATGAATATCCGATTCGACGATGATGCGCCCTGCTTTGATTAAAGCCGCTCGATCGCACGATTTTCCCATCTCCGGAAAGTGGTGTGAACTCATCAGAATCGCTTTTCCAGCATGCTTCTCCTGTTCGATCCACTCTAAAAAACGCTCTTGCATCAAAGGATCAAGTCCACTGGTTGGCTCATCAAGTAGATAGACCGGTGCATCTTTCATGAAGCAACCGACAAGTGCCAGTTTTTGTTTCATCCCTTTTGACATCTTGCGGATTTTCGTCTTCGTCTCAAAAGGAAATCGTTTCAACAACAGTTGTCGCCGTGCCGGATTGCTACCGTGTAGTCGTTGCATCAAATCCAGCATGTCTGCTCCCGTCATGTCTCCAGGTAAACTAATCTCCCCCGGCAAATAACCGACCAACTGCTTCACCTCTTTACTTTGCTTCCAGCAATCAAAACCACCGATCGTCGCCCTTCCATCGTCCGCAACCATTAGTCCCATCAAATGTCGGAGTGTCGTTGATTTTCCAGATCCGTTTGGTCCGATGAAACCGAATATCGTACCCGGATCAACTGTAAAACTGACATCGAATATTCCACGCCCCGGCGCAAATTCCTTCGTCACATGCTCCAAACGGATCATCATCCGACCTCCCTATTTTTTATTTCTTTCCTCACTGTATTTATACCCGTTTTGAAGCAGTTTGTTCGGATCAAAGCGATAGATGACGAACCTCTCGTCATGATTTTTTTCATAGAGGTCTCGTAATCGAATCTCATCGATTTGCTCGAATACGGTATGGCGCTCCAGGTACTCCCGGTATTCATCGGTCGGGTAATACAAGATGAGATCAACCGAACGCGGGGAACGTTCGACCGAACTTAAAATGTGATCGATCACTTTCATGAAAATTTGTGAAGAGAATGGATTAAAGAAATAAAACTTATTCGCCTCATCCGGAATGGTATACTGCTCGGCATACGTCTGTTCGAATCGCAAACTTCCGGAACGCCGCTTCCTTCGCCTTTGGTAGTTCGCCATATTCCGAAGTGCGTCCTCGTAAAATTGTCCATTCATCTCGATTCCGATGACGGAACAGTCGAATCGGTCATGTAAGTAAAAGTTTAAACGCCCTTTCCCACACCCGAAATCGATGACAGTATCCTCTTTTTGAAACGGATAGGTTTCGCATAATTCGCCGAGTGCCGCATAAGGCGTCGGTTCATAGCGATTGTAGTGACTAAACACACCATAAAGGTCTTGCATCTCAATGGTCTCAATTCGTAATCGTTGATCATATTCCTGTTCATTCATCTCTTTTGTTCCTTCTTTCCGGCATTCTTTCCCTCATCGTACTATACTGAAGAAGTACGTTACTCGTTTTTTGAAAGGGGATTTTATGATGATCGTCGTTACGAACCGGATTAAAGTCAAAAAGGGGATGGCTGCAGCTCTCGCTCCTCGTTTTACGCGTCCAAGTGGACTTGATACGATGGACGGATTCATCCGTGTTGAGGTCTTATTGACGCAAAACATCGAAGAACACGATGAAATGAACGTCAACATGTACTGGGAAGATATGAAGAGTTTTCAAGCGTGGCGGGAAAGTGACGATTTCAAAGCGTCACATAGTCGACCTGCGAGTAGTGAGGCAGGAGAATCGCCAATGCTCGGCAGCGAGATTCTGACATATGAAGTCGCTTCGGTCAAAGAACGCACATGATGCTCGAAAAGGACTCGTATCGAGTCCTTTTTTATATACCTATATACAAATAGTGAAAGGGTCGAATTGTCACAAATGGTATTATTTGTTATCATAGTGCCATTACAGAGAGAGAGGGTCCTTCATGAATTCATTAACTATATTTGAACAAGCCATTCGTAGCTTACCTGACGATCGTACGTTACGACGTGATGAATTATGGACGGACGATTTTTTATTGCAACAGGAGAACGAGCTGACCGTCTATTACTCTCCGATTGGCGAATACGTCAATACTGAAGCAAAAGTCGTCATCATCGGGATCACACCAGGTTTTGAACAGATGCGAATCGCTTTCGAAGAAGCGACAGATGCCCTTCACCATGGTGTTTCATTAGAAGAGACGGCACGCCTCGTCAAATATACAGCAAGCTTTGCCGGAACGATGCGACGTAACCTCGTCCAGATGCTCGATACACTTGAACTTCCAGCATTGCTCGGAATCGAGACGACGGCTAGCTTATTTCATCAACACCAGGAATTGTTACATCCGACGTCACTGTTAAAGCAACCCGTCTTTTATCGCGAAAAAAATTACTCGGGTCATCAACCGAAGATCAATCGTAGCCCTTTATTGAGGCACTACGCGGAAGAACACTTCGTCGCTGAGATCAATCAGTTACAAAAAACAGCGTTATTAATTCCACTCGGTCGGGTCGTCGAGACGCAAGTCCGTGGATTGATTCATGATGGACGAATCGAACAGCATCAGCTTCTTTCCGGATTCCCCCACCCATCTGGCGCGAACGGTCATCGAAAAAAACAATTCGAGGAAAACCAAGCCTATTTGATGAAACAGCTCATTCAACATTTTGCTGAATAAACAACTTTATCTTAAATTATCAGAATATATGGTTGAATCGCTTCTGAAATACATGATAAAGTGTCCATAAGAACAGAATATGACTATTCTATCGATGAGGTAGAGGCGCGATTTCAATCAGTACTTGGTCCGAGGATGACAACGAAGACGACTACAGGAAAGGTGACATCGCCGAAATGACAGTATGTGTCGAGCATATCGTCGTTGGTCGATTCGGGAAACACCCGATCGATTGCCATACATAACAATTGTATGGAGCGCTCCAATTCGGCTAAGAAAGACGCATCCAGCGAGGGTGTCGGCTTTGTTGCCGGTGCCCTTGCTTTTTTTGTGCCGCGGGGTCTCATCTTTAAGCTATTTATTAAAGAGGAGGATATTTTTCATGGTCAACTATTCAGATTCCATTATTGCCCTTGTACCTGCTTTACTAGCTATCTTATTAGCCATCTTTACCCGAAAGGTCGTTCTTTCGTTAGGTGTCGGCATTCTCGTCGGTGCCCTGTTACTCCACCGTTTTAACCCGATCGATACGGTAACCTATCTCGGCAAGAACATCTTCAGTCTCTTTTGGGCAGACGGTGCCTTGAACGAGTGGAACGTCTTATTGCTTGTCTTCTTGTTATTGCTCGGCGTCCTTTCCACGCTCATTCAGACATCAGGTGGCGCTCGTGCCTTCGGTGAATGGGCTTCTACTCACGTCAAGACAGCGCGTGGTGCACGCTTAGTTGCCTTCGGACTCGGTATCTTGATTTTCATCGATGATTACTTCAACAGTCTCGCTGTCGGCAACGTCAGTCGTCCGTTAACGGATCGCCGTGGTGTCTCACGTGCGAAGCTTGCCTATTTAATTGACTCAACAGCTGCGCCTGTTTGTGTCATCAGTCCGCTTTCGAGTTGGGGCGCATTCATCATCTCCATCATCGCCGGTATCTTAACGACGCACTCGATTACGGATTACTCAGCGTTTAGTGCTTTCATGATGATCGTTCCAATGAACTTCTATGCGATTTTCGCGTTACTTTTAACACTTTACATCGCTTACTCTGGCGTCTCTGTCGGACCGATGAAACAGCATGAACGCCGTGCCGCGAATGGTGAACTTTTTGATGCGTCAAAAGGAACACCGATGGGGATGGCAAAAGAGGTCAACGAACATACGAACGGAAAAGTCCGGGATCTCGTCGTTCCGATCGTCGTTCTCGTCATTGCTACGATCAGTGCGTTGCTCGGAACAGGTGCTCAGGCACTTGCAGCCGACAATCGCCCGTTTACTTTAATTGGAGCATTTGAGGCAACAGACGTCACACGGTCACTCGTCGCAGGTGTCGTCATCAGTTTAATCGTTGCTTTCCTGATGCTGATCGGACGGAAAATTCCGGGCCGCGATTACCGTGCAAGCATCGTTGCTGGTATGCGTTCGATGTGGCCAGCAGTCGTGATTCTGTTATTTGCTTGGACGATCATCGCTGTTATCGGTGATATGAAAACAGGCGATTATCTCGCAAGCTTCATCAGCAACTCGATTTCTGCTTCGTACTTGCCGTTCTTATTATTCTTGATTGCCGGCTTGATGGCATTCTCGACAGGAACAAGTTGGGGCACATTCGGGATCATGTTGCCCATCGGTGCGGATCTCGTCATGGCTGTCGATGCTTCACTCTTGTTACCGACGCTTGCTGCTGTTCTTGCTGGATCTGTCTTCGGTGACCATTGTTCACCGATTTCCGATACGACGATCCTCAGTTCGACAGGGGCTGGATCCCATCATATCGATCACGTTACGACACAATTACCGTATGCGCTAGTCGGTGCCGTCACTGCGGCAGTCGGTTATTTAGTCATCGGTTTCACGGAGTCTTCGGTCTTCGGTTTCATCGGAGCTCTTGTCACATTCGTACTCTTCGTCGTCGTCTTGAACGTTCTCTCGAAAAAAGGCGAAACCGCTTCGGATTTACAAACGGATTGATGAAACACTTTACGAAAAAAGGCATTGGATGCGCGCATCCAATGCCTTTTTTATATCTATTCGTTTCACACCATCAATAAACACACATCATTCGCGAACGCTACTGGATCCTCGAGTGGGAGTCCTTCGACAAGCAATGCTTGTTGATACATTAGTTTTGTATAGCGCTCGAATTTTGAACGATCGTTTTGATACGCCGTTTCAAGAGACTCGAACACTGCGTGTGACGGATTCAATTCAAGAATCTTGACCGCTTCTACCCCTTCATTATTCGGCATCGCCTTCAGAATTTTCTCCATCTCGATCGAGACAGCGCCGTCCGTCGCAAAGCAGACAGGATGCGATTTTAGACGTGTTGAGGCTTTGACTTCCTTGACTTGCCCACTTAGCACTTCCTGCATGGCTTGGAACATCTCTGCTTGTGCGTCCGTCGTCTCCGCTTCCTCCGCTTCAATCCCTAAATCGCTACTCGTGACCGACTTGAACGTCTTCTCGTTGTACGTCACGAGCATCTGGATCGCGAACTCATCGATCTCTTCCGTGAAGTACAAGATATCATACCCTTTATCACGGACGAGCTCGGATTGTGGTAATTTATCCAGACGATTCGTACTCTCACCAGCGGCGTAGTAAATATGTGCCTGATCTTCCGGCATCGCTGCGACGTATTCTGCGAGTGTGATCAACTTCTTTTCCTTCGCCGAGTAGAAGAGGACCAGATCCTGCACCTGTTCTTTATGCATGCCATAATCATTATACATACCGAACTTCAGCTGGCGTCCGAACGCTTGATAGAATGTTTCGTACTTCGTGCGATCCTCGCGCAGGAGGGCTTCGAGTTGTGTCTTGATCTTACTTTGGATATTTTTCGCGATCAATTTCAATTGACGATCGTGTTGCAGTAACTCGCGCGAGATGTTGAGCGATAAGTCTTCCGAGTCAACCATCCCTTTGACGAAACTGAAGTGATCCGGCAACAAGTCGCTGCATTTTTCCATGATCAAGACACCGTTGGCATAGAGTTCAAGACCCTTTTCAAATTCCTTCGAATAATAATCGTACGGTGCCTGCTCTGGAATGAATAAGATCGATTGATAACGAACAGCGCCGTCGACACTGATATGAATGTGTTTCGCTGGTGTGTCGAAACCATAACGCTTCTCTTGGTAGAAGTTCGTATAGTCCTCGTCTGTCAATTCCCGTTTGTTCTTCCGCCAGATCGGCACCATGCTGTTGATCGTCTTGACGACTTCGACCTCTTCCGTCTCGTCACTGCCTTCGATCGGCTGACGTTCGAGTTCCTTCATCTCGATCGGATAACGAATGAAATCTGAGTATTTTTTGATGATACTGCGCAAACGATACGTCTCGAGGTATTCGTCATACGATTCTTCTTCCTCGTTCGCCTTGATGTGGAGTGTAATCTCCGTTCCGACGGTTTCCTTGTCGACTTCCTCGATCGTATAACCTTCGACACCACGCGATTCCCATTTATAAGCGACTGCACTGCCGAACGGTTTCGTAACGACAGTGACGACGTCTGCGACCATGAAGGCAGAATAGAATCCGACACCGAATTGTCCGATGATATCATGACCATCTTGTGCTTCATTCTCTGCCTTGAAGGCAAGCGATCCACTTTTTGCGATCGTACCGAGATTCTCTTCTAGTTCTTCCTTCGTCATTCCGATTCCCGTATCACGAATAATGAGTTGACGCGCTTCTTTATTTGGTTCGATCGTAATTTTGTAGTGTTCCTTTTCGAACGAAATCGTCTCGTCCGTCAATGCTTTGTAGTACATCTTATCCATGGCGTCACTTGCATTCGAGATCAATTCGCGCAGGAAAATCTCCTTATGCGTATAGATGGAATGAATCATCATCTCCAGCAATCGTTTTGATTCCGCCTTAAATTGTTTCGTTTCCATGCTCATTCTGCCTCCTCTTTTTTAGCACTCATTCGTATAGAGTGCTAATTCATCTCCTATTATTAGGGAGTTCTAAATATCTGTCAATCTTCTTTCCCGCTATTTTTTACGACTTTTTCACGGACGATTTTTCCGATTTGACGTAAGTGTTCTGCTGACCCGTAGGTGCCATGGCTAACGCCGTTTTCATCCTTTCGATTACCGAGACCGATGAACTGCTCACTCGGTTTGAAGTGGAGTCCGACGACGGGTACCTGAAATCGTGACGAGAAGCCAACTTGAAAAATCGCGTTTGGATAATCCGTTGGTCGATAGGTTGTCCAATCGATATCTGGTTCGAGCTTCGCAAATCGTCCCGTGTGCTCCTTACCGAGCAGGATGATTCCTTTTATCGAAAACAGTTCAAGCAGGCGTAACAAAAATGTCTGACCGAACGGACTATCTTCCAACACGCTGCGTTCTTTGATCGCTCCCATGTAGTGGTGCGTCGGAAACGGAAAAAAATCCAAGTGAATGACTGGATCAAACGTCTTTTCGTAAAACGACGCACCGAGTCCGTTCAAGAATCCTTCGAGCTTACCCCCACCTGGTCGACCGAACCAGGTCCGGTACACATTTGGTTGTTTAAAGTAACGATTGAAGCGCCGGATTGAATCTGTCAGCGTCTCCTCCTGCAGATAATCCTCCCATGACATCGACTTCGGACGAATAAAGAGCGGACCGGTCTCGTCGAATCGTAATGCGCCCGTCCGGTCTAAAAACTGCGTTCGGGATGGGTTCGTCGCGATCGTCACCCAACTGCTACGCGTCGCATCACCAAACCAAAGGACAGGTGTCGTTTGATCAATCAGTTGATCTGCGAACGCACTTTTCTCGAGCGTCATTTGATACTCGACAGCTTCCTGTAATAATTTTTTAGCAAGTTGCCATTGATCGGATGTCAGCGTTCTCATCTCCCTTTTTACAGCGATTATGCTGTTGTAGATGTACCCCTTATCTTCTATTACTAGACGCATCGATGGGTTTAATCTCCATTTCTCCGGGAATGTTTCATAAGGTGAACGATACGACTTAGGAGGGATTTAGCAATGGGTAGACTGGATCAAAAAATAGCTGTCATTACCGGCTCGGCAACAGGGATTGGACAAGCGACTGCGCTTGTATTCGCAGAACAAGGAGCAACGGTCGTTTGTGCCGATGTCTCACTTGAAAAAGCAAAACAAACAGTAGAACAGATTACACAACAAGGCGGGAAAGCGGAAGCCGTCCATGTCGACGTCTCAGACGTCGAGAGTGTTGAGCAACTTGCGAAGCATGTCAAAGAGACATACGGTACGGTCGACGTCCTCTTCAACAATGCCGGAATCGATGAACAAGGTGGGAAAGTCCACGAGTATCCAATCGATCTCTTCGACCGGATCATCGCTGTCGATTTACGCGGTACATTCCTCGTCAGTAAATTCTTGATTCCACTCATGCTGGATAACGGTGGTTCGATCATCAACACGTCATCGATGTCGGGTCGCGCAGCTGACTTGAACCGGTCTGGTTATAACGCGGCGAAAGGCGGGATCGCGAACTTCACTCGCGCGATGGCAATCGATTACGCGCGTCATGGTATTCGTGTCAATTCGTTATCGCCAGGAACGATTGAAACACCACTCATCGATACACTCGTCGGTGAAAAAGAAAAAGAACAAGGCAAACAGTTCCGAGATGCGAACGCCTGGATCACACCACTCGGTCGACTCGGTAAACCACGCGAGATGGCAACGGTCGCCCTCTTCCTTGCTTCTGACGACAGCTCATATGTCACAGGTGAGGACATCACGGCGGATGGCGGCATCATGGCTTATACATGGCCGGGAGAGATGTTAATCGATTCGAAGTGGAAAGACGAAGCAGAAAAAAGTGAATGAGCAATGCGCGGTGTAACCCTTTAGTTGCACCGCTTTTCTTTTACCTCAAGACGTTCAGTACCGTAAATTATTTTCTGAATTAGTTTACCTCCCTGAAGTATTTTTATCAGGGTACACTACAGGTAAAGGGGGAAAAATTCATGCAAACAGCGATTACTTACTTACAACGGTGTCTTCAAATTCCAAGTGTCAATCCGATGGACGGAGAAGAAGCCGTCGCACGTTACGTATACGATGTACTGGTCGACCATCAGATCTCGACAGAATGGATTGAAGTTTCACCAAAACGAATTTGTCTCGTCGCGACCGTTCCTGCGAGCGAAGATGTTTCACGTCCTGCCGTCCTCGGTCTATCTGGTCATCTCGATACGGTTCCAGTTCAAGGAGACGGCTGGACGAAAGATCCATACGGCGGCGAAATCGAAAACGGCCGCATCTATGGTCGTGGGGCTTCTGATATGAAATCAGGTGTCATGGCAATGGTGCAAGCACTGATTCAATATAGAGAACGTCAAGACCGACCAAACACTATCAAACTTCTGATTACATCCGATGAGGAGAATGGAATGACGGGTGCTCGTCATTTGACCGAACAAGGACACGCGGATGATTTAGACGCTTTACTGATTACAGAACCAACAAGCGGAATGATCGGTTATGCACAAAAAGGTGTCGTTGGGATCGAAGTGACATGTCGTGGGAAAAGTGCACACAGCTCTGCCCCTCAACTCGGACGTAATGCGATCGATGACGTCTATCGCGTCATCCAGGAAGTGAAGTCGGAACGCTTCTCGATTACGGCGAATCATCATCCGGCGCTTGGTCCGGTCGTCGCGTCAATCACATCCATAAAAGGAGGCGAAGGACCGAACGTCGTTCCGAGTCAGGCTTCGTTTTATATGGATATTCGGACGATTCCCGGGTTCGATCGAGCGGACGTTCTTGCTGCCTTTACAGCTATCGAGCGTCGTCTTGTAGCAGAAGATTCCGAGTTTGATATGAACGTGACCGTCATCAAGGATATTCCTTCTTGTGAAACCGATGAACAGGCGCCTTTCTTGCAACAGGTCGCGGATACGATGGAGCAGGTTAGCGGCGTGACACCACGAAAAATCGCTATTCCAGGTGGAACGGATGGTGCGATGTTCAGCCAAGCGAAAAAGTCATTTCCAATCGCAATCGCTTCATTCCATGATTTCCGTCTCGCACACCAAGTGGATGAATCGATTCCGTTATCCGAATATGAAAAAACGATTGCGTTTTGCTTCAACTTGATCAACACACCATTACATCAATCGCCCCCATCACATAAAAAAAAGAAGGAACGACATTCGATATTGTAACCGAATGTCGTCCCTTCTTTTTGTGTTAGCGCCTTTCATTAGCTGATTCAGTAGACGCCAAGTTGTGCTAACGCCTCACTTAAATAACTTTGATCACTGCGAAACTGGTGACTCGTTTGTCCGTCAGACCAACTGATGAAGACACGACCAAGTCGGTCATAGCGTAAGTGGAGACGAATTACTCCCTGCTCGAATACGACTTCACCGTGTAACGACTCATGGACGTGAGCAAAGTTACGGATGAACGCATCGTATTGATTGAATGTAACTGAAAACTGGTGTTCACTATTCCGCCCTACCATCTGAATCGTTAGTTCTT
This sequence comes from Exiguobacterium sp. UBA3491, assembly GCF_002377745.1. NCBI lineage: Bacteria > Bacillati > Bacillota > Bacilli > Caryophanales > Exiguobacterium > Exiguobacterium sp. UBA3491. The sequence continues at coordinate 73,733 of NZ_DFQK01000017.1, read as the reverse complement.
CTTGCGTTGGATGTACGTGTAAGATTTCCCATAGTACACTGCTTTCTTCTCCTCGAAACACGATACGATGCTTCATTCGATTTCCACCTCTGAGCCACAGGATATTTACTAGTACTTCTCGAAAGTAACCCATATCTTCTTCATCCGAAAGGAGTCTGCTTATGCCTGATACGCCAAAGACAGGTCCTACCGAACAGTCCGTTGATGCCTTTCTGGCACAAGTCGAACCGCCGCAACGTCAAGCAGATGGTATCACACTACGTCAGTTCTTCGAAGATGTCACGGGATATGAAGCCGTCCTTTGGGGTTCATCCTTGATTGGTTTTGGTTCCTACCATTACCGCTATGCCTCCGGCCGAGAGGGCGATAGCTTTTATGTCGGCTTTTCTCCGCGGAAGACGAACCTCGTCCTTTATCTCGCACTTGGTGAAGACGCAGTCTCAGAACGACTGCTTGCCAGTCTCGGTACGTATCGACGCGGTAAGTCCTGCATCTACGTCAAACGACTGACTGACATCGACTTAGGCATACTTCGGGAAATGATCGAGCACTCGATCCGCACGTTAAAAACCATGTACCCCTCTTGATTTCAATCAAAAACAGCCGAAGCGAATGCGCTTCGGCTGTCTTGTTATCGAATTAATGTCCGCCTTCCGTCCGATCGATATGGCGAATGTGTTTGAGATTGACCCCGATGATGATGACGGATAAGAGGACGAAGCCACTTCCGACATAAAACGGTAGATTTGCGTTGAAGATTTCAGCCAATTTACCGGCCATGAATGGCGCAATGGCTGCCCCGAGAAAACGTAGGAAACTGTATGCCGCAGATGCTGTCGAACGTTCGACAGGTGCTGCATCCATGACAGCTGTCGTGATGAGCGTGTTGTTATTCCCAAGCACAGCTCCCGCCAAGATGACACAGACGATGACGACGGCTGGAGTTTCCGTGAAGATCCCCATCAACAGAAGCAAGATCGCGAATATGATCAACATCATGATCATCGCTTTGATCGTTCCGAACCATTGTTTCAGTTTCGGAGCCGTTAAGACTGATGTGATCGCAAGCAACATCCCCCAACCGAGGAAGACGAATCCGAGTCCTTTCGCTGGTAGTTTCATGACGAATGGTGCATAAGCCATGATCGTAAAGAAACCAACGTTATAAAGCGCTGCAACGATTCCGAGTGTCAGTAATGAACGATGTTTCATCGCTTGGAACGGTGCTTTTAATGATAACTTTTGTTTTGGTGCAGCAGATGCTGCTTGTTTTGGCATCAAGAAAAGTAAGACAAGAAACGCGATGATCATGATCGTCGCAACACCCATGAATGGGGCGCGCCATGTGATCGAACCGAGCGTTCCGCCTAATAGCGGTCCGATCGAAATCCCAAGACCAACGGCTGCTTCATATAAAATAATCGCTTTTGCTGTTCCGCCTGATGACAGCGAAACAATCGCAGCAAGTGCTGTTGCGACGAATAAGGCGTTCCCAAGTCCCCATCCACCGCGTAACGCGACGAGCGTCCAAATGCTGTCTGCTTGTGAAGCAAAACCAGCAACAGTTGCAATGACGGCAATCCCGAGCATCAATGTTCCTTTTTGACCAATCCGTGATGAGATCGCGCCTGTAATTAACATCGCGAATGCCATGACGGCGTTATAACTTGTAAATAAGAGCGTTACTTCACTTTTGGACGCTTCTAAATTCTCAGCAATCGTCGGTAAGACGGGATTGACGAGCCCCATTCCCATGAATGCTGTGATACTGGCGAAAAAGACTGCCCAAACAGCAACCGGTTGATGGAATAATCCATGTTTGCTTTCCGCTAATACCGTTTCCGGCTCAAGCGTCGTTGTTTTTTCAGCAAGTGCCATAGTGTCCCTTCTTTCTATTGGATGTGTTACATGAACTGTTTAAACGAATGGCGGATGACGTCACCTCGACTAATGATCCCAACAAGACGTCCTGCCTTGAGGATTGGAAGCTTTTTGATCCGTTTTGCGCCGAGTGTCGCTGCAATCTCTTCCATTTCTGTGTCAGCGTCCGCTGTTACGACTTTCCGGCGTGCAAGTTCCATGACAGGTCGATTCAAGATATGACGAATTCGATCTTCATAATCTTCTTCGTCTCCTTTGATGACATCTACATATAAAAATGTATCGACGATGATGTCCTTGTGTTTTCCGATCGCTCGCATGATATCTCCGTCACTGATATAACCGACGACCTCTTGCTCGGCATTGATGACAGGTACGCCGCTAATACCAGATTGAATGAATCGTTCGATGACCGTACGAATCAGATCTGTATCGTTTACCGTGATGACCTCTTGTTTCATCGACTCATAAGCTTTCATCTGAATTCTCCTTTGTCGTTCGTTTCTCATCTACTAAAGTTGTATGATACAATTAAAAGAACAAAAATAATTGTATAATACAACTACAACTCTGTCAAGCCTCCTGCTTTTCGCATTGACAGCTTATCCACATTGGGTAATCATGAGGGACAGAGAGACTTTTTTGAAAGGGGAGATACCCGATGTCTCAACAATCACTCGAAACCATTGAACTCGAGTTAGCGATCCTGATCCGGCGCTTAACGACGGCGACGTCAGACAATCGTAATTTGGACCGTGCTTCTTATCTCTTACTGCGACAATTAGCGGATTCCGGCAACGTCGGTGTTAAAACACTTGCCCGTGAACTTCAGCTCGATGTCTCGACCGTCAGTCGCCAAGCAGCGGCACTCGATCAGAAGCAACTCGTTGAAAAAGTAAAAGATCCGACAGATGGGCGAGCCTTTTTCTATCATATTACAGATAAAGGACAACAAGAACTCACCATCTACCGAACCGCACGTCTCGCAAGCATCGAACGTCTACTGACAGACTGGCCAGCGGATGATGCAGAAGATTTCGGACGCCTATTGCAACAATTCAATCGCGCCTTGCGCGAACGGTAATGGAATTACACCATAAAAAAAACGGACGCGAAATCGATTGATTTCGTGTCCGTTTTTTCGTCATCATTCATCACGTATGAGAAACCTGGCAAACCGAACGAATTTGCGCGATATGTTCCGGTGAAGTTCTACAACAACCGCCAATCAATCGTGCTCCAGCTTCATACCATGTCTTTGCGATGGCTTGGAACGACGTACACTGATTATTCGTACCTGACCATGTTTTTGCGACCGGATCATAGACCTCACCAGAGTTCGGATAGACGATGATTGGCACATCCGTCAACGCCTTGACGTGACGGATGAAATCGGTCGCGTAAGATGCTGGAAAACAATTTGCACCGATTGCTGCGAGCTGTGGATGTTGTCCGACCGTTTCAATACACGTCGCAAGTGCCGTTCCTTCACTAATGTGCGTCGCATCTTGAAGCGAGAACGTCAGCCAAGCAGATACTTCCGGGAACGCTTCGAGAATCCCGAACAACACGACAGCTTCCTCAAGCGACGGAATTGTCTCGAATGCCAGCAGATCAGCCCCCGCTTCAATCAATGCTTCGATGCGTGGTCTGTGGAAGGCTTCTAGCACATCTGCTGACACACCATAATGACCGCGATACTCAGAACCATCTGCTAAGTAGGCACCATAAGGACCAACTGATCCCGCGATCAATGCGGCACTCTTTCCGCTACGCGTCCGTGCATCTTGCGCTAAGGTAACCGTTTGTCGAATTAACGCTTGTGCTTCCTCGGTCGTGATGTGACGTTGCTTGAATCCTTCGATACTTGCTTGATAGCTTGAGGTGATCGCAACATCGGCGCCCACTTCAAAGTAATCGTGATGGACACGCTCAATCTGTTCCGGTGCTTCAATTAAGAGGCGTGCCGACCAAAGTGGATCGTTCAGGTCGAATCCCTTTTGTTCGAGTTCGGTCGCAAGGGCACCATCTAAAATAAGAAAAGGAACTTCCTGTAATCGTTGGTCAACTGGATTTTTGATTCGGGACATCTTCAACACTCCGTTTCTGAGAAGAATTCGTGAACGCATGAACGACATAACAGATCACGATGAATGGGATACCGCAATACAAGGCGACTCGTTGCGTCGGATCAAATCCGATACCAATCAGGGAAATCAAACAGACGACGAAAGCGGCGATCGGTACCAATGGAAAGAGTGGTGTACGATAGACCAATTCGTCGACCACATGCCCTTCGCGGAGGAATTGTTTCCGGAAGCGATACTGCGCAACGCTGATACTCATCCAGACGACGACGACAGCAAGACCGGAAATCGAGACGAGCGCGATATAGACACTTCCTGCTGCATAGATGCTAGAAAGCAAAGCAAGTCCTCCGCCAAGCATGCTGAACAATACAGCTCGAAGTGGAACCCCACTTGGTGTCACCTGGGCGAAGAAGCGCGGAATCATGCGTTCGTTCGCAAGCGACCAAAGCATCCGGGAGGCAGCGTAAAGCCCAGAGTTCGCTGCCGATAAGATCGCTGTCAGAATGACGAAGTTCATCACGTCTGCCGCATACGGAATCCCGATTCGTTCAAACACCGCAACGAATGGACTTTCGAGCACGCCCTTCCCTTCCGTTGGCAATAAGACGGCTAATACGATGATCGTACCGACGAAAAAGAGGACGAGTCGCAAAATCGTTGTTCGGATCGCAAGCGGAATCGTCCGCTTCGGATCGACCGCTTCACCCGCTGCGACGCCGATCAATTCCGTTCCTGAGTAAGCAAAGTTCACGGCAAGCATCGTCATGAAGATCGCAAATGCCCCATTTGGAAACAATCCTCCTTCCGTTAAGGAAGAAAAGAATGGTGCCGGGCTACCATCTTGTAATGGGATGAAGCCAACGATGGCTCCTGCACCAAGTAAAATGAAAGCAATGATCGTTACGACCTTAATGGCGGAGAACCAAAACTCGACTTCAGCAAATACGCGGACCTTCAAGACGTTGATACCAAGGATCATCGCAGCGAATAATGCACTGAACACCCAGACTGGAATCGACGGGAACCAACGTTGCATTAAAATGCCTGCTGCCGTGAATTCTGAACCAAGGGCGACCGTCCACGTCAGCCAGTAGAGCCAGGCCACCGTATAACCGGTACCGGGTCCGATATACTTTGTTGCGTACTTATGGAATGATCCGGTTTCCGGCATGTGTACAGCGAGTTCGCCAAGACTTAACATGACTAAGTAGACGACGACGGCTCCGATTAAATACGACAAAATCGTTCCGACACGTCCCGCTTGTTCCAACGTATAACCTGTACTTAAAAATAATCCTGTTCCAATGACGCCACCTAACGACAGCATGATCAGATGACGTGATTCCATCTTGCGTCGAAACGCTCCGCTCGTTTTCATGAATCCATTTCCTCCTCGTTCCACCTATTTCAAACAAAAAACGCATCCTCACGGATGCGTCGGTCGACAATTCGGAAATCTTATCGATCGGGTGCAGCACCCGCAGGAATTAGCACAGTATCTTTCGACCTGTTGCTGAGGTTTCATAGGGCCAGTCCCTCCACCTCTCTGGATAAGTATGTAATTGTTCCTAACCATATCAGAATGCAGATAATTCAGTCAACAGGCATTTCCCGATTTTTTTGATAGATCCATAAATTAGATTCAATCAGTTGAAGATGACGTGAAGAGCGTGTTTCGAGCAACGTACTAAAGAAATGTTCCACTTCGACTGGCTGACCTTTTTCCATATCGCGCAACATCGACGATTTCATCGTATCTTCCATCGCATGCATCTGCTTCAATAGCACCGTTTCTGTATCGTCATTGAAGACCGCGCCCTGTTCTTCCATCGCCTGTTTCGCTTCGTTCATGACGTCTACAATCATCTGACGCCCGACAGCTTCTTCCCGAATCGAACCGATCGCTGAACGAAATAGCGTCGTCACACCCGCAAATGTCGAAATAAAAAGATACTTTTGCCACATGTCATCCATGATATGCATCGAGTACGCCATCGGTGCCTTCGCTTTCGCAAAACGTGTTGCGATCTCCTGCAAACGAGCTGTTGGTTTGCCGGTTCGTGAGCCAAACAACAGTCGATGTGACGGACTCGTCTGTAAAATGCGTCCTTCTGCATCAAGCGTCGATTCAATGAAGCAAAGACCGCCCAGTACACGCTCTTCTCCGAAGACTTCTGTTAACCGCCGAATATGTTGCATGCCATTCAATAAAGGAATGATATACGTCTCGTTCGAAACGAATGGCGTAAGATCCTTTAAGACATCATCTAAGTGATAGGCTTTCGTCGAAAGCAAAACGACATCAAATACGTGATCCGGTCGCATGTCTCGTGTCACTAACTGAGGCGTGATCGTGATATCGCCATGAGGACTAGTGATCTGTAGACCTGTTTTTTGTAATTGTTCATATCGCTTCGGACGGACGAGAAAGGTCACCTGTTCACCTTGCTCAGCAAGACGGCCCCCGAAATAACCTCCGACTGCTCCTGCACCTACAACTAAAATGTTCATATGTACTATCTCCTCCTTACCCGTTCTGATTATTGATTACTCCTTCACCCTAACATATTTGGAATCGATTTCCTGATTGCCAGTTGAATCGTTAAGATTTAAGTGAAGCGTTTGCATTTTAGAAAAAAACGTATATACTAACTTGTATACAAGTATACTCAATGTAGAAATCAGGTGATTTTATGTCAGAACTGTTATACCCCTTGAAGTGGTTGTCAAAAGCTTCTGCCGGAGATCGTGTCGCGCACGAACTACGAATGCGGATCATTTCAGGAAAAATTGAAAGCGGTACCATTTTATCCGAAAACAAAATAGCCTTTGATTTTTCAGTCAGTCGCTCACCTGTCCGTGACGCGTTAAAGGTCCTTGCAGCCGAACAGTTGATTCGTCTCGAACGAATGGGGGCGGTCGTCGTCGGTTTATCCGAGCGCGACATTCAAGAAATCTATGATGTCCGGTTACTCATCGAAACGTTCGTCTTCGAGCGACTTGTTAAGGTCGAACGGGCAGAACTCGTCCGTGAACTCAGCAAAATTCTCGAAATGATGAAGGTTGCCATCAAATATAAGGATGCTGATGAATTCTCTTTCCAAGACGTACTGTTTCATGAAACGATCATCCGCTCGATCGATCATGGGTATGTCAGCATGATTTGGCAAAATCTCAAACCAGTCATGGAAAGTTTCATCCTCCTATCAATGCGGGTACGATTCGAGGAAGACATCGAAGACTTTGAACGCATCCTCGCGAACCATGCCTTGTATATCGAAGCGATCGAGACAGGAGATCGTGAACGGATGGTTGCTTCCTTACATCAGAACTTTGATGATGTTCAGGAAGTCGAAGATCTCTGGAAAACGCAACAAATGATGTCGAAAGGAGTCGATTCACATGACTGAATACATGTTAGGCGTCGATATCGGAACGACGAGTACGAAAGCAGTCTTATTTACGACAAAAGGAGAGGTCATCGGACAAACGAACGTCGGTTACCCACTCCACACACCGAACCGTTCGACGGCGGAACAGGATCCGGAAGAAATTTTTGATGCCGTACTCGAATCCATCCGATTGATCACAAAACGTCATCCGAGCATGCCACCGAAGTTCGTCGCGTTCAGTAGTGCCATGCACAGTTTGATTGCGATGGACGCACAACATCAACCGTTGACTGCCTGCATCACATGGGCGGACAGTCGGAGTGAAGCATGGTCGAACAAGATTAAGGAACAATATGGTCTCTCGATCTATCACCGGACCGGGACACCGATTCATCCGATGTCACCGCTTAGCAAAATCAGTTGGCTCGTCGAAGATCGTCCGGAGCTCCACGCTCAAACGAAAAAGTATGTCGGGATCAAGGAGTTCGTGTTCCAAAGACTGTTCGGAACATATGTCATCGACCACTCTCTCGCTTCAGCAACTGGTCTCTTTAATATTCATGAATTAGGTTGGGATACGGGCGCACTGCATGTCGCGGGTATCGATGCAAGCTATTTATCGGAACCCGTACCGACAACGACGTCATGTACCGGACTCAATACTGATTACGCACGACAAATGGGACTATCCGTCGATACGCCGTTCTTAGTCGGTGCCAGTGACGGTGTCCTCTCCAATTTAGGTGTCAACGCGATTCGCAAAGGGGAAATCGCGATCACGATCGGAACGAGCGGTGCCATCCGAACGATCATTGATCGTCCACAGACGGATGAAAAAGGACGAACGTTCTGTTACGCACTGACCGAGGACCACTGGGTCATCGGCGGCCCCGTCAATAACGGTGGAATGGTCTTACGGTGGATTCGAGACGAACTCGCTTCAGCAGAAGTCGAGACAGCAAAACGCCTCGGCATCGATCCGTATGCTGTCCTGACGAAGATTGCCGAACGCGTCCGCCCGGGGTCCGACGGTCTGTTGTTCCATCCTTACTTGTCCGGTGAACGAGCACCGCTATGGAATCCGGACGTCAGCGGTTCATTCTTCGGTTTGACGCTCTCACACAAAAAAGAGCATATGATCCGGGCGGCACTAGAAGGCGTCATCTACAATCTGTATACCGTCTTCCTCGCACTCGTCGAATGCATGGATGGTCCTGTGACGCGGATTCAGGCAACCGGTGGATTTGCCCGGTCTGAAGTCTGGCGCCAAATGATGGCGGACATCTTTGAGTCGGAAGTCGTCATTCCGGAAAGTTTCGAAAGTTCATGTCTTGGCGCTTGTATTCTCGGACTGTATGCGACAGGGGAAATCGATTCGTTCGAAGTCGTCTCTGAGATGATTGGGGAAACACATCGCCATGTACCAAATGAAGAAGCGATGCATGAATATCGTCAGCTTTTACCAATTTTCATTAGTCTAGCGCGGACATTATCCGAAGACCACAAACGAATTGCTATGTATCAACGGAGCTTGATTCAAGAGGAAAACTAACTTAATCTTTTGGGGGAAGTCATCATGCCTTTAGTCATCGTAGGAATTGGGATCGTCGCATTGCTCGTTCTCATCATGGGGTTAAAATTAAATACGTTCGTCTCACTCATCATCGTTTCCTTTGGCGTTGCACTACTACTCGGCATGCCGCTCGATCAAATCGTCAAGACGATCGAAGCCGGTATCGGAGGAACACTCGGTCACCTAGCTCTGATCTTTGGTCTTGGTGCGATGCTTGGAAAGCTAATCGCTGACGCCGGGGGGGCGCAGCGAATCGCCATGACGCTTGTCGCACGATTTGGGGAAAAGAACATCCAATGGGCGGTCGTCGTTGCTTCGTTCATCATCGGAATCGCACTCTTCTTCGAAGTCGGACTCGTTCTGTTGATTCCAATCGTCTTTGCGATTTCACGCCAGCTCCGCGTCTCGATCTTATATCTTGGGATCCCAATGGTCGCAGCACTGTCTGTCACGCACGGCTTCTTACCACCTCACCCAGGTCCGACCGTCATCGCAGGGGAGTATAAAGCCAATATCGGGGAAGTCTTATTGTATGGTTTCATCGTTGCTGTTCCGACAGTCATCATTGCTGGTCCTGTTTTTACGAAAATCGCGAAACGACTCGTACCTGAATCGTTTACACGCACAGGAAACATCGCGTCACTCGGGGAACAAAAAGAATTTGATTTAGACGAGACGCCAGGTTTCGGTATTAGTGTCTTCACTGCGATGCTACCGGTCCTCTTGATGTCGGTCGCAACGATCTTCACGCTTTTACAAGAAACACTCGGCTTGGGTGAGAGTAGCGTCATCTCGGCGATCGAGTTCATCGGGAACGCCTCGACGGCGATGTTGATTTCGTTACTCGTCGCGGTCTACACGATGGGGATCGCCCGTAAGATTCCGATGCAAACGGTCATGGAATCTTGTACGACGGCCATCGCCCAAATCGGGATGATGCTATTGATCATCGGTGGTGGCGGTGCCTTCAAACAAGTCTTGATTGACGGCGGCGTCGGTACATTCGTCGCACAATTATTTGAAGGATCGGCGTTATCTCCGATTCTGCTCGCTTGGTTGATCGCTGCGATTCTCCGGATCTCACTTGGTTCTGCGACAGTCGCTGCCCTTTCGACAGCAGGTCTCGTCATTCCGTTACTGGAGCAATCTGACGTCAACTTAGCGCTCGTCGTCCTTGCGACTGGTGCGGGTAGTCTAATCGCTTCACACGTCAATGATGCGGGCTTCTGGATGTTTAAAGAATATTTCGGTTTATCATTAAAAGAAACGTTTGCGACATGGACTGTGCTTGAGACGATCATTTCCGTTTGTGGACTTGGGTTCGTTCTTCTCCTCAGCCTCGTCGTCTAAGAAAAGGAGTCGTTCTACTTATGCAACATTCTATCGGAGTCATCGGGCTTGGCGTCATGGGACGCAACTTAGCAATGAATATGGCGAGTCATCAAGAAGAAGTCGCCATCTATAACTACACACGTGATTTAACGGACGATCTCGTCGCACACGATGAGGGATTACCACTTCATCCGTACTACGATATCGAAGCATTCGTACAGTCACTCGCCCGTCCGCGTAAAATCTTCATGATGGTCACGGCCGGCAGCGCGATTGATTCAGTCATCGAATCGTTACTTCCACATCTCGAAACAGGCGACATCATCATGGATGGTGGGAATTCCCACTTTCTTGATACGGAACGTCGCTTCGACGAACTCCAACGACACGGCATCGAATACATCGGCGTCGGTGTATCGGGTGGTGAAGTCGGTGCACGGACCGGTCCTGCGATCATGCCGGGTGGATCGAAAGAAGCCTACGAACATGTCGCACCGATCTTGACGAAGATCGCCGCTCACGTTGAAGGCGATCCATGTTGTGTCTATATCGGTCCGAAGGGCGCTGGTCACTTCGTCAAGATGGTCCATAACGGGATCGAGTACGCTGACATGCAATTGATCGCTGAATCTTACAGCTTCCTTCGTTTCCGTCTCGGACTAGACGTGACGGAAGTCGCGGACATCTTCGCCGAGTGGAACGCAGGCGAACTGAAAAGTTACCTGATCGAAATCACGGCGGATATCCTCCGGAAAACGGATGACGAGACAGGGAAACCGTTGATCGATGTCATTCTCGATCAAGCTGGTCAAAAAGGAACCGGAAAATGGACAAGCTTACAAGCAATTGATAATGGAATCGCCTCTTCGATCATCACGGAAGCCTTGTTCGCACGTTACCTTTCAGCTGTTAAAGAAGAACGCGTCGCAGCGTCTGCTGTTCTGAAGGGACCTGAAGACTTGTCATCGCTTGAGCGGGACGCGTGGATCGAACGGATTCGTCAAGCGCTTTATATGGGGAAAGTCGCCGCATACGCGCAAGGCTTTACCCAGTACCGGACATCGTCTGAATTGTACGCCTGGAATCTGCGCCTCGAAGAGATTGCCTTGATCTTCCGTGGTGGATGTATCATCCGGGCCGACTTCTTGAATGTCATCAGTGAAGCGTTCAAAAACGACGCGAACCTCTCGAACTTAATGCTCGCCCCATTCTTCGCTGAGAAAGTACAGGCGTATCAAGAATCGTTACGCCACGTCGTTGCCGAGGGTGCGCTATCTGGTTTTGCGCTCCCATGTCTATCGACGTCGTTGACGTATTATGATAGCTACCGGACAGCAAACTCGAATGCCAACATGTTGCAAGCCCAACGCGATTATTTCGGTGCGCATACGTATGCTCGAACAGACCGCGAAGGGATCTTCCACACGGACTGGCAATAAAGAATACAGCTCCTGACTCCTGTTTCATTTAGGAGTCGGGATTTCATTTTTTGTTCACACAATTTTTCCTGAAATAAGAAATTGCCGATTATACCTTGACAAAAGTGTTGGTCTATATGAAATTAGTATTAGATTAGAATTATTCTAGTGTGATAAATACAGATTATCTGTATGCACTAGAACAGATTCTAAAAATAGAACCCTTGAGGAGGATTTTTATCATGTCTTTAATCGGAAGTGAAGTAAAACCATTCAGTGCATCAGCATTCCACAACGGAGAATTCGTTGACCTAACGGATGCCGACCTTCGCGGTAAATGGAGTGTCGTATGTTTCTACCCTGCAGACTTTACATTCGTTTGCCCGACAGAACTCGAAGATCTCCAAAACCAATACGCAACACTCAAAGCGCTTGACGTTGAAGTTTACTCTGTTTCAACAGATACGCATTTCACACATAAAGCATGGCACGAAACGTCAGAAACAATCGGTAAAATCGAGTACGTCATGATCGGCGACCCATCACACGTCATCTCACGTAACTTCGAAGTCTTGAACGAACAAGATGGTCTTGCTGACCGCGGTACGTTCATCATCGACCCAGACGGCGTCATCCAAACAGTTGAGATCAACGCAGGCGGCATCGGTCGTGATGCGAGCACGCTCGTCAACAAAATCAAAGCAGCACAATATGTACGTAATAATCCAGGCGAAGTCTGCCCAGCGAAATGGGAAGAAGGCTCTGCAACACTCACACCAAGCCTTGACCTCGTCGGAAAAATTTAAGGAGCGGATTCGCGATGGCTTTAGCACCAGACATTAAAGCACAACTCGCGCAATACCTCGAGCTTCTCGAAGGCGATCTCGTCCTAGCCGTTAGTGCTGGGACAGACGCCGTCTCGCTTGAGATGAGCGCACTCGTCGAAGAAATCGCAAGCATGACACCACGTATCTCCGTCGAGCAGGCAAGCCTTCCCCGGACACCAAGTTTCACAGTCAACCGTGTCGGTGAGACAAGCGGCATCACGTTCGCGGGAATTCCACTCGGTCATGAGTTCACGTCCCTCGTCCTCGCACTGCTCCAAGTCAGCGGTCGAGCACCGAAGGTCGACGCGGACGTCATCAAGCAGATTCAAGGCATTCAAGAAACGTACCACTTCGAGTCGTACATCAGCTTGAGCTGCCACAACTGCCCAGATGTCGTGCAAGCGTTGAACGTCATGAGTGTCCTCAACCCGAACATCAGTCACACGATGATTGATGGCGCGGCATTTAAAGCAGAAGTCGAACAAAAAGAGATCATGGCTGTTCCAACGGTCTTCGTCAACGGCGAAGCGTTTGGTAACGGACGGATGTCACTCGAAGAAATCTTGGCGAAGCTTGGCACAGGTGCCGATGCTTCTGATTTCGCTGATAAAGATCCATACGATGTTCTCGTCGTCGGTGGTGGTCCAGCTGGATCGAGTGCTGCCATCTATGCAGCCCGTAAAGGCATCCGGACAGGAATCGTCGCAGAACGCTTCGGTGGACAAGTCATGGATACGATGAGCATCGAGAACTTCATCAGCATGAAGTACACGGAAGGACCAAAACTCGTCGCAAGTCTTGAGGAGCACGTCAAGGAATATGGCATTGATGTCATGAACCTGCAGCGGGCAACTCGCCTTGAGAAGAAGGACCTCCTTGAGCTCGAGCTTGAGAATGGTGCTGTCTTGAAGACGAAAAGTTTAATCCTTTCGACAGGTGCACGCTGGCGTAACGTCGGTGTCCCAGGCGAACTCGAATTCAAGAACAAAGGCGTCGCCTACTGCCCACACTGTGACGGTCCATTGTTCGAAGGAAAACGTGTCGCGGTCATCGGTGGCGGAAACTCAGGGATCGAAGCAGCCATCGATCTCGCGGGAATCGTCAAGCATGTCACGGTCCTTGAATTCGCACCGGAACTAAAAGCGGATGCTGTTCTTCAAGAACGCCTCGCTTCTCTTCCGAACGTCACGGTCGTCGTCAACGCACAGACGAAGGAAATCACAGGAACGGATAAAGTAAACGGGATCACGTATATCGAGCGCGAAACGAACGTCGAACGTCACGTTGAGCTCGAAGGTGTCTTCGTCCAAATCGGTCTCGTACCGAACACGGACTGGCTCGGTGAAACGGTGAGCCGTAACAAGTTCGGTGAAGTCCAAGTCGATCGCCACGGCGCAACGAACGTACCAGGCGTTTTCGCTGCAGGCGACTGCACGGATAGCGCGTATAAACAGATCATCATCTCGATGGGATCTGGTGCAACAGCTGCACTCGGTGCTTTCGATCACTTGATCCGGAATTAAACGAAAAGAGCGGAACTCAGACGAGTTTCGCTCTTTTTCTATTTCAATAGTAGATTTCACCGTACCATGAACAATGATATTCTTTCGTGATGTGATGTCTTGTTAAAATGCCTTGCTTCGCGTATGTACCGCTGACCGTTACGACCATCGTTTGCAAAGCATCGATTGGAGTACCAGAGAATCCGGTTTGCGTCCACTTTCCATCATCGACGGCAAGAGATGTCATCGAAAAGACATCGGATAATCGTTGTCGTTTACTCTGTTCCAAGAGTTCTGTCTCGAAATTTCCGATGATCCGGACTTCGTTTCCACGTTCTGTACGTTCAAGCGTTCGTTCACTATCCCACTCTAGACTCGTTTGAACACGTAACGGCTTTAACCGTTTGACTACCCGTTCCTGAAAACGTTTCGGTGAAACCCAGTCCTCGTCTGCGAATTGATCTGCTGCAAGCAACGTAATGTCCGCATTTTCATTCGTCCGATTTATTTTCTGTACGATTTTCTCGTATGCTACGTAATAACGCTGATGTTGTGTCGTCTGATCCTTTGCCTCCGTTTTGACTGGTAACAATGAAGCAAGTATGACAATGGCTGTTGCGATCTGATATTTCATTGACTTCCCCTTCCCTTCTCTATTCATTGTATGAAAAAAATGACGAATAGATTCGAAAAGAGCGACTGTTTTATAGATTTTTTCATTCTGAACTGTATCAATAGATCGTATTCTTCTGGAATTAAAAACAGATGAGGATTTGTATTCAAATCTGACCCCTATAAATAATTCAAAGTTGACACTTTTGACTAGTCCAGTCATCTGATAGATTGAAGATATCTTAAAATCTATCATAAAGAAGGTTAGCCACATGCAAAAAGCAGCACCGTATTCTAGCACTCGTACCCGTCAGCTCGTTATCACTGCGATGTCGATCGCACTTGTCCTTGTTGCGACACTATTCATCAATATCAAACTGCCAATCGCTTCAAGCGGTGGTCTCGTTCATATGGGAACAGCGATGCTCTTTCTTATCGCGATTTTATTCGGTCCACGAACAGCATTGATTGCCGGAGCAATCGGTATGGGATTATTTGATCTTATCAGTGGATGGACACTCTGGGCTCCATTTACAATCGTAGCTCGAGGACTCCAAGGATATATTGTCGGGCGTATCGCCTGGTCTTCGCGATACAAAGGAGACAATCCAGCCTTAAATATTTTCGCAATGATTGTTTCTGCTCCTGTCATGCTTGCTGTTTACTATGTTTGTGAAGGTATCCTTTACAGCAACTGGGTCGCACCAGCCGCTTCAATTCCAGGAAACATCACACAAAATGTCGTCGGAATCCTCGTTGCGATTCCAGTCGGGATTGCTCTAAAGAAAACACGTTTCTTCCGTAGCTTCCGCTAAACGAAAAACCGTCCGGCTCTCGTAGAGTCGGACGGTTTTTCGTTTAGCGAATCGGTTGACCTTGTTCGAGTTCAAGCGTTTTTGCTGTTTCAGCATGAATCTGTTCGAACAGTTCTGGATGTTCAACGAGTGAAATCCCGTATGACGGAATCATCTCCTTGATTTTTGCTTCCCACGCCGGTAACTCGGACGGGAAACATTTGCCGAGTACTTCTAGCATGACCGGAACCGCTGTTGAGGCACCTGGAGACGCCCCGAGTAAAGCAGCAACAGATCCGTCGGCTGCGCTGACAACCTCTGTTCCGAACTGGAGTGTCCCTTTTCCTTGCGGTGTATCCTTGATGACTTGGACACGTTGACCAGCGACGACGACATCCCAGTCTTCCGTCTTCGCATTCGGGATGAACTCCCGTAATTCATTCATCCGTTGCTCCGTCGACAAGAGGACTTGTTCAATCAGATACTTCGTCAATCCCATCTCTTTCGCTCCCGCAACAAGCATCGTCAAGACGTTGTTCGGTTTAACGGACGCGATCAAATCAAGATTTGATCCTGTCTTAAGGAACTTCGGTGAGAAGCCAGCAAACGGTCCGAAGAGAAGTGATTTCTTCCCATCGATGTATCGTGTATCCAAGTGTGGTACTGACATCGGCGGTGCTCCGACTTTCGCTTTTCCGTAGACTTTCGCATGGTGCTGTTCGATGATCTCAGGATTTTTACAAACGAGGAATAAACCACTGACCGGGAAACCACCGATTTGCTTCGATTCCTCGATGCCTGTTTTTTGGAGCAACGGTAGACTACCGCCGCCACCTCCGATGAAGACGAACTGCGCCGTATGATGCTCGATCCGGTGATCGCGCTCATTCTTCACTTTGACTTCCCAACCCCCGTCAACACGCTTCAAATCCTCGACGCCGTGCTGATAGTTGATCTCTACATCGTGCTGTGCGAGATATTCAAACAGGATTCGTGTCAACGCACCGAAGTTGACGTCCGTTCCTGAATCGATTTTTGTCGCGGCGATCGGCTCTGGTGACGTCCGACCGTTCATGATGAGTGGAATCCACTCGGCTAATTTCGCTGGATCCTCTGAATATTCCATCCCTGCGAACAACGGATTCGCTGATAACGCTTCCAATCGTTTTTTCAGGAATTCGACGTTTTCCGTTCCTTCGACCATGCTCATATGTGGAATCGGCATGATGAATTCTTTCGGATTCGGCAAGACACCTTCCTTGACGAGATGCGACCAGAATTGACGTGACAGTTGGAACTGTTCGTTTACTTTGACCGCTTTACTGATATCGATTGAACCATCGGCATTTTCCGTCGTATAGTTCAGTTCGCATAATGCGGCGTGACCTGTTCCAGCATTGTTCCACTCGTTCGAGCTCTCTTCCCCGGCACTCGCGAGTTTCTCGAATACCTTGATGTTGATCTCAGGCGCGAGTTCTTTTAATAAGACCCCTAACGTCGCGCTCATGACTCCGGCACCAATTAAAATAACGTCTGTTTTTTTAGGCATACTGCTCATGATATCCTTCCTATCCCCGTTGATATTATGGACTACCTGTCATGAAAAACTTCCCCCTCATGACGACAACTTACCTTTCCATTATAACCCTATCATAGCTTGCACAGAAAGGAACTTCTTTTACATTCAGAAATGTGTAAAAGCGACGATTCAGGTAAGAAGATTTTCGTCAGCCGGCATACAATCAGGCATGACTTCGACGAAAAACGGTAATCATATAACGAAAGTAAAAGGAGGAACACTCATGGCGACACGCTGGATATTCGGCAATCAATTGAACCACGATCTCCCTTTATTGAAGGAAGCAAACAAACAAGACGACGTCATCCTGATGGTCGAAGCGACCTCGCGCTCCAAGTGGAAGACGTACCATAAACAAAAACTCGTCCTTGTCTTCTCAGCGATGCGACATTTTGCGGAAGAACTGCGCGAAAAAGGCTTCACCGTCGATTACCGGGAAGCTGATTCGTTCGATCAGGCATTTAAGGCGCACCGGGAAGATCATGATCCGGATCATGTATTCTATACGGCGATCACGGACGAACCAATGCGCAAGGCGATGCATAAGTGGCAAGACGCTTTACCGAAGAAAATCACGGTCGAGGTTTGTTCCGACGTGCCGTTGTTTTTACTGACACAGGAAGAAGCGGTCGAAGCAATTGGCGACAAGCCATACAAGATGGATCGGTTTTATCGCAAACTGCGCAAGGAACGAAACGTTCTCATGAACGGCTCTAAACCGATTGGTGGAAAGTGGTCGTTTGACGCTGATAACCGGAAACCGGCGAAGTCCGGGACGACGTTTAAGGGTCCAATTCAGTTTCGTCCCGATCACATCACAAGGGATGTCATCGATAAGGTCGAGCGTGATTTTTCCGATCATCCAGGAGCACTTGATTCCTTTCATTGGCCGGTTACGCGAAAGGAAGCGATGCAGGCTCTCCATCGTTTCATCGAAGAACGACTCGAGACGTTCGGGACGTATCAAGACGCCATGCTGACCGGTGAAGATACGTTATCGCATTCGCTCTTGTCAGCAGCAATCAATCTCGGCTTACTGACACCGGAAGAGGTCATTCGTCAAGTCGAGGCAGCACTTGAAGAACAGGATGCTCCACTCAATGCGGTCGAAGGTTTCATTCGACAAATCCTCGGCTGGCGCGAATACATGCGTGCCGTCTATCTAGCTGAGATGCCGGATTACGCTTTCGTCAATGTGCTGCGGCATGAAGCGGATCTACCGGACTTTTTCTGGACCGGGAAGACGAACATGAACTGTGTCGCTGAATCGTTACGTCCCGTCGTCGAGCATGCCCATAATCACCATATCCAGCGCTTGATGGTGCTCGGGAACTTCGCCAATCTGTTTGCGATCTCGCCGCAACAGACGGCAGATTGGTTCAATGAGATGTACATCGATGCCTACGATTGGGTCGTCTTACCGAACGTCCTCGGGATGGCGCTACATGCCGACGGGGGAACGTTATCGACTAAACCGTACATCGCTTCGGCAAATTACATCCATAAGATGAGTGATTATTGCAAGGGATGTCCGTTCCATCAAAAGGACATGCTTGGCGAAGATGCCTGTCCGTTCAACGCCTTGTACTGGGACTTCATCGACCGGCACGAAAAGCGCTTTGCTGACAATCCGCGGATGTCGATGATGTATCGGCAATGGGGAAAGCGCGATGCCGACAGCAAACGCGATATTCGAAAGAAAGCGAAAGCACTTCGGAAACAACTACAGGACGGTGCTTTCGATACACCATGAAACAAGCCGGTCGGATTAGATCCGACCGGCTTGTTTTGGCTTACGCACTTTTTTGTTCAGCTGCTTGTTGTTTCTTTTTCCGGAGATGATACAGTCCGAATAGTCCGAGGAACCAGACCGGTGTCAGCAACAAGGCTGGACGTGTATCGTCAGCAAACAGCATGACGACGAGAATGACGGCAAACAATCCGAGCACGAGGTAATTGACGAGTGGTGTCAATGGTGCTTTGAATGTCGACGCCGCATGTAATTCCGGATTTTGTTTCTTGTACCGGAGATGACAGACGAGGATGACACCCCAGACCCAGATGAAGCAGATCGCACTGATCGTCGTGACGATACTGAACGCTTGTCCTGGTAACAGTTTACTGAGCAAGGCACCGACCGAGACGACGATCGTCGAAACGAACAAGGCGTTTGCTGGGACATGGTTTTTATTCAACTTCGAGAACTTGTTCGATGCTTGCTGTTGATTTCCCAGGTTATACAGAATCCGACTCGTCGAGAACATCCCGCTGTTACACGCAGAAGCAGCTGATGTCAGTACGACGAAGTTGATGATTCCTGCTGCGAGTGGAATCCCGATCAGACTAAATGTCTTGACGAACGGACTTTCTGTCGCACTTAATCCTGTCCATGGGTTGATCATCAAGAGGACGAGTAAGGCACCGACATAGAAGAATAAGATCCGAAGCGGAATCTTATTGATCGCGGACGGAATGTTCTTTTTCGGATCCGCTGTTTCTGCTGCGGATACCCCAACGAGCTCGACGCCGACATAGGCGAAGACGACCATTTGGAACGATAGTAGGAATCCAGAAATCCCGTTCGGCATCCATCCGCCATGTGACCAGAGGTTCGACACGGTCACGGGACCGGCGTCCGTTTTAAAACCGATTGCGAGCAAGACGATTCCGACACCAATCAAGGCAAGGATCGTCACGACCTTGATCAAGGCGAACCAAAACTCGAGTTCACCGAACAATTTAACCGTCAATAAGTTAAAACCAAGTAAAATCAAGAGTGCAAGAACGGCTGGAATCCATTGCGGGATATCAAACCAATACTTGACGTACAGACCGACAGCGATAATGTCCGCCATCGCTGTCATGATCCAACAGAACCAGTACGTCCAACCGGTCACGAATGCGGCACGTGGTCCGAGATAAGCTTCTGCGATATCCGTGAGTGACTGATAACCCGCTTTTGACAATAACAATTCCCCAAGTGCGCGCATGACGAAGAAAATTGCAATCCCGACGAGTAAGTAGGCAAAAATGATCGATGGTCCGGCGAGTTGGATCGCTTTTCCTGATCCTAAAAACAACCCTGTTCCGATCGTTCCACCAATGGCAATCAACTGTACATGACGATTCGATAAATCCCGCTTTAATCCTTGCTGTTCCAAACCTGAACTCCTCCTTGTGATGGTTTCTCTACACTTCAGACCGTTCTGTCGGTCCTGAAAAAGAAAAAAAGAGACTGGACGAATGTCCAATCTCAACAAAATCAAAGGAATAACCCATACACGCCACCACGACATTCCATGAATGCCCGTCGCTGCATGTGATTACTCTTCTGTCCGTTTGCCTGAGATTGTGAACCCTTCGGCGCCGTGTCGACACGGTCTCTCCAGAAGCTGCTCCTGCCATAGTGTGACCCATGACAATCATAGCTTTCTCTTTATTTGATTATCCGATGCGTCGCTGCATCGATGAATTGTTTCTAATTCTAGTAATCTTAACAGCATTTGTCAACGCCTTTTTCAAAATCATTTTTCAATCTATGAAAAGGACTTTACCATATTTTCCAGAAATCATACAGCACCACTTGATCATGAAAGGATGAAACATTCATGTCGACGATTTACTTGATTCGCCACTGTGAAACGACCGGTCAGGAACCTGATGCCCTATTAACACCTCGTGGAAAAGAACAGGCACGAAGACTGTCCACACAGTTACTTGAGCTTCCGATCACGCATCTTATTTCGAGTCCGTATCGCCGTGCGCTCGATTCGATTCAACCACTTGCGACTGCCCTGAAACTTCCCATTACACAGGAGGATGCTTTGAAAGAACGACAGTTGAGTGCTGTTCCACTTGACAATTGGCAGGATCACCTCCGACAAACGTTCATCGATCCAAACTATACGTGTCCTGGTGGTGAATCTAGCCGAATAGCAACTGAGCGCATCACGCGTGTCGTCGATGAAACGTTGCAACAGCATGATGGATCCATTCTCATGACACACGGGAATTTGTTGTCTTTATATTTGCATTCGATCGATCCAACATTTGGATTCGAAGAAAGCTTACAGCTCAAAAATCCGGATATTTTTAAGGTGACACGTATTCAAAAACAAACAATTATAGAACACTTAGTAGCCTTTTGAAATTCTATTTATCTTAGGCATATGAACCGATAGAATCTATTTTTTTATTTATAAAAAGCATAAGAACTACCTATTTTACTTCCCTTCGAAACGGCTTTATATTAAACGAATTGATAACAAAATTAAGTGGTTTTTGATTCATGTATGAAGCGGAACTTCGAAAATCTACTTAATCAATCAACAAGCCCTTCCGGATCACCGGAAGGGCTGTCTTTATACTTCATTATGAGCACCATAGCTATGGCGAAGGACAAATAACAGTCGAATTAATGATTCATGATAACCGATGAACCATCCTTCTTCGATCCCGTTGACAATCGCTTCTTCTGTCATCCAAGCGACACGCTGAACTTCTTCTTCCTGCAGTGTCAAAGTCGTCAGATCCACTTCCCGTTCGACGAGATAATAATCATCAAAACCGATTTCAAATGGAATCGTCAGATGGGGGCGGACACCCGTGAAATCAATATCAAGTCCAAGCTCTTCCGACAGTTCCCGTTGCGCTGCCATCTGACTCGTATCCCCGCTGATCGCACTGCCCCCGACCGTCAAATCCCACATGTTCGACCAACCAGATTTGAACGGTTGCCGTTGTTGGACGAGCATCTCTCCCTTGGCGTTAAAGACACAGACGTGAATCGTCATATGATAATCGCCGGCTGTATGTGGCGTTCCCCGTGTCCAGAGCCGTCCTGTTTTCTTGCGATCTGCTGTGTATACATCCCACTGTTCCATCTTGCATCATTCCCCTTTTTAATTGATGAAAGACGAGTTATTCGAGCTTTCCTCCGCTTTGACGCAATCAATCGCGACGACGAGGGCGATCAATAATTCTTCCATCGCTTCATCTTCGACTTCGATCATGTACTGATCGGTCCAAGAAATCCACTTTTTCTGCACGCGACCAATCCGTTGTCCCTGTTGCAGGACTTCAAAATCGACATCCCACCAGTCGCCTGTGACTTCGAACTGATCCGAGTTAATTGTATAGCGGTCTTTGAAGAACGTGAACTCTTTGATGATTTCAAACGATTGTCCCGCTGCTTCGACATAAAAGACCGGACGAAAACTGAACGTTTTTTTCTCGATTTCAGCGACGACTTCTCCGTTTTGATTCGTTACGGTGAAGGTCTTCGGTAATTTCATAAAACTCCCCTCAATGTGATACGCATCGTTTCCCTCTTCGTCCTGAATCGCAAATCGTCCACGCAAACTGAAGGCTTTTTGTTTCATATAAAGTGTATGCATACCGGTCTCCTCCTTTTAATGTATAGTCTTATTTACGACATTACTGACAGAAAAGATTCAAAATCTGGAAATAGTCAGTTGGTGCAGTTTGTAACAGAAGCTTCAGTGGTATCAAGTTACATAACACGAATCTACGGGAAAGAAGGAATTTTGATGTCTATCGATACGATTGTGCTCTTCATTTTACTCGCCATCGCCCTGTTGATCATCCTTGTCCCACCCATCCTCTTTTGGCACGTCTGGCGCGCCGATCGTCGCCAGCAAGAACATGCGGTTCTGCGCAACTTCCCCGTTCTCGGAAAGACGCGCTATATCCTCGAAAACATGGGACCGGAACTCCGCCAATACTTATTTCTCAACAATAACGAAGGCAAACCCTTCTCCCGCAATGAATACAAGACAGCTGTCCTTTCTGGCAAATACCAAAGTCGGATTCTTGGTTTTGGCTCGGAACGTAATTTTGAAGAAGCTGGTTTTTATGTACAAAACGCCCTCTTTCCAACGAATCGACAGGAATTACGGATCGATCAATCAGAACGTGTCGATACGCACATTTATCAAATTGATCGCGATGAACTGTTTACGCGGAAAGAACATCTTGTTGCCAAGCAAATCTCACCCTATCTCTTGAAAATGGAGGATGCACCGATCATCGGGGCGAAGACATGTCGTCAGCCTTATCAAATCCAAGGACTGATCGGTCAATCGGCAATGAGTTTTGGTGCACTCGGTGACCGGGCCATTACCGCTCTCTCGATCGGACTTGGTCGCGCTAAAGGAAGCTGGATGAATACCGGTGAAGGTGGTTTGTCCGATTTTCATCTCAAAGGTGACGTCGACATCATCTGTCAGATTGGTCCCGGTCTGTTCGGTGTCCGGACGGAGGACGGTGATTTTTCGTTCGACGAATTCCAGAAAAAAAGTGAGTTACCGCAAGTCAAAGCCTTCGAACTAAAGCTTGCCCAAGGGGCTAAAACGCGCGGCGGACATTTAGAAGGCGCAAAGGTCACAGAAGAGATTGCCGCTGTCCGGAAGGTCAAAGTCGGTGTCGGCATCGATAGTCCGAACCGGTTTAATGAATTCACGACACCAGAGACGATGCTCGACTGGGTCGAACGTCTACGTGAGATTGGCGGAAAACCAGTCGGGATCAAAGTCGTCGTCGGTAATCTTGAAGACATGCGTCAGTTGATTGCTTATATGAAAGAATCCGGTCGTCATCCAGACTTCATGACGGTCGACGGGGGCGAAGGAGGGACAGGCGCGACGTTCCAAGAACTTGCGGATGCTGCCGGCCTACCACTCTTTTCCGCATTACCGTTCGTCCATCAACTTTTGACAGAAGCCGGTTTACGCGACAAGGTCAAAGTGTTCGCATCTGGTAAGCTGATCAGTGCTGATAAGATTGCGATCGCTCTCGCCCTCGGCGCTGACTTCGTCAACATCGCGCGTGGTTTAATGTTTAATGTCGGCTGTATTCAAGCCCAAGTCTGTCATACGAATCACTGTCCAGTCGGCGTCGCGACGACTGATCCGAAACTGCAGAAGGCGCTGATCGTCGACGAAAAAAGTTTCCGCGTGACGAACTACATCATCTCGTTACGAGAAGGACTCTACAATCTGACGGCGGCAGCAGGACTCGTCTCACCGACGGAACTTCGCCCAGAACACGTCATCTATAAGGACGAAGCCGGACACCTGATTCCGGGTCCGGACTGGATGTCACGGCATATGATGGATCGCTCTCTTTCCTCACGGTAACGAATAGCACTCACTTGCACTTTTTAGCCAGAGCGCTTAAAGTGTATAGTTGATGAAATTCTTTAACCACACATGTGCATTACCTTAAGGAAAGGGTTTAATATACTATGAAAAAGAACTTTTGGCAGGACCTACCACGACCATTTTTCGTCTTAGCACCGATGGAAGACGTCACCGACGTCGTCTTCCGCCACGTCGTCGCAAAAGCGGCGCGTCCGGACGTCTTCTTCACGGAATTTACGAATACAGAAAGCTATTGTCATCCGAAAGGCAAACAGAGCGTCCGCGGACGTCTCGAGTTCACGGAGGATGAACAACCAATGGTCGCTCACATCTGGGGCGACAAACCGGAATATTTTCGCGAAATGAGCATCGGCATGGCAGAGATGGGCTTTAGCGGAATCGACATCAACATGGGCTGTCCCGTCCATAATGTGGCCGTGAACGGCAAAGGCTCCGGTTTGATCAATCGTCCGGAAGTTGCAGCTGAACTGATCCAAGCTGCAAAAGCAGGCGGTCTCCCAGTCAGCGTCAAAACGCGTCTCGGCTATACGAAGGTCGAAGAGTGGCACGATTGGTTGCGCCACATCCTCGAGCAAGATATCGCGAACCTCTCGATTCACCTCCGGACACGTAAAGAGATGAGCGCCGTTCCAGCGCACTTCGAATTGATTCCGGAAATCAAGAAGTTACGCGATGAGATCTCACCACAGACGTTACTGACGATCAACGGGGATATCAATGATCGCCAACACGGGCTTGAACTCGTCGAGAAATACGGTGTCGACGGCGTCATGATCGGTCGCGGGATCTTCCACAATCCGTTTGCATTCGAAGTCGAGAAAAAAGAACATTCGAGCCAAGAACTCCTCGATTTGTTACGTCTGCAGCTCGATCTGCACGATCATTACTCGGCTCAATTCGAGCCCCGTCTCTTCAAACCATTACGCCGGTTCTTCAAGATTTACGTCCGCGGATTCCGCGGTGCGAGTGAACTGCGGGTCAAATTGATGGAGACGAACTCAACGGACGAAGTGCGTGCCTTACTCGACGCCTTCGTTGAAGAAGAAGGCATTCACGAGGTCAACTCGTTTTCAATCTAACAACAAAGCACGCCTCCTCGACTTGAGGAAGCGTGCTTTTTCGTGTCACCAGCGTTCGACGGTTTGCCGCGTATCTGCACACCATTGTTCAAATTCTGAAGCATGTGTCAGTAATAAGAAACGTCGTTTCCCGAGTCGTCGATCGAGCCGCGCGATACCACGGATGAAAGGATGTGGGTGAACGAGCGCTTGTTCAAACGCAAGGTTCGGGTACTGTAACAAATCTTGCTGCATCTCATAGTTCGCTAGATATCCGTCTTGTTTAACCTGTCGTTCGATCTCTGCCGATAACGCATGCGACTGCTTCAACCAGTCGGACTGCCATAGCGATCCGGCTGGTTTTTCCGGTAACTGTGCAGCTTGTAACGCGTAGCGCCGATCGACTTCCCGTTCGAAGTTAAAGTCGTCTGCTCCGAGAATCTCTTCTCCGTCAAACGTCACCCAGACACGACTAGGACTGTCTTGAATCCGGTAGACAGCTGCATGAAAAGCAATTCGTCCTTGTAACGATGGGACGAGCAGTTGCTCGACCCGTTTTTTGATGATGGAAAACTGCAAGCGATCCGTCCTTTCCGTCCGGCTAATGTGATTAGCCGTTCTTCATATGAAACGATTCCGCAAGCGTGAAAGTCAACTCTTTTAACTCCAGACCACCGAGTGCAAAGTAGAGTTTCAGATAGTTGTGTGGGTTGAAGACGAAGACGTCCTTCGTCTGACAGACCCACTCACCGTTCGTTCCGTTGAAGGTGAAGGTTGCGACCGGCATGTTGTTCGAAAATAGTGTCACCGGCATCTGCGCCAGTTCACCAGCATTCGAACGTGCCGTCAACGTGACCTGATACATCCCTGTCTCTTCCGCCGTGACAGCGAAGACATGACTGCTGCCTGTCGTCGTCGTGACGTCCGTTAACGGGAAGGCATTTCCACTGACGAGGCGTTGGTGCGAGACCGCTTGCTCTTCGAGCGTCTCTTCTTCGACCGGTGCCCCGAGGACATCAATCGATGTCGCTGTTCCCATCACGCGATCCATGACCGGTGACCGGAGTAAGAACTGACAGATGTTCGCGGCACTCCGCAATAACTCGGAACGTCGAAGTGTCCCATCAGCGAGAGCCGTCAACGTATCATCCTCGAACGGATTCGTTCCTGGTTCGCCGACGACCATGTAGAGATCGTTTTGCGAACGGACCATCGTCGCCGTTTGTTGACGGTTTGCTTCCAAACCTTCGGCGTTGATTTTCGCCCACCAATCAGTCATGACGATCCCGTCAAAGCCCCACTCATCGCGCAAGATGCGTGTGTTCTGATCGTACAAGCCGGCAGTCCAGATGCCATTGACGGCACCATACGTCGTCATGATCGAGTAGGCTTTCCCGTCTTTGACGGCCATCTCGAACCCTTTCAGGTACAACTCACGCAACGCCCGTTCTGATACGATTGAATCCAGATCATGCCGGTGGAATTCTTGGTTGTTGGCACTGAAGTGCTTCAACGTTCCCGTCACACCAACCCGGTGCATCCCGTCAAGCTGCGCCACGGCCATTTTTCCAGTCAGATACGAATCTTCCGAGAAATACTCGAAGTTCCGTCCGTTGAGTGGATGACGGTGGAGGTTCATCCCGGGTCCAAGCAACGTATCAATCTCGTTTTTCCGTAACTCAAGACCTGTCATCTCAAATAGATCGGCGATCAACGTTGTGTTGAACGTCGAGGCAAGCAACGTTCCGTTCGGTAACGAGAAGGCTTTTGTCCCGATATCCATCCGGATTCCAGACGGACCATCCGCGCAGCAGCCTGCCGGAATACCGAGTGCTTCGAGTTCTGTCGTCACGCCACCGAAGGCGCCCGCTGTTCCTGGTGTGACACGCGGTGAGTTCATCCCTTCTCCCCGGACGATTGCCGCGAGATCCGCATTCGTCAATTGATCGAGGAACGTCTCGAGCGTAACACGCTCTTCTTTGACGTCGCGTAACTTCCAACCAGCATCTTCCGTCTGCGTCCGGTCAACGGGACGTTCCTGTTGACGGCGCTGTTCCGGATCAATCGTCCGCAGTGGTGTCGCTTCATACGTTACCGTATATCCTGTTTCGGTCGCTTGTGGTTTGATACGTTCAAACGCCGTCACCGGTGCCATGTTCTCCGTTAAGACGTCCGTGACGTCAAGCGTCTCGACAGAATGGCTTGCGACTGGAACCGCCGACCGGACGTCCGTTCCGAGATAGAGCTGATACGTGCCAGGTTCGACGACATAAGACGACTTATTCCCGGTGACGCCACTATCGTCATAACTCGCAAATGAGGTGAACGGTACGACGAGTGTGAGAGATTCTTGCTCGCCTGGTGCGAGTTCTTTTGTCTTGCCGAACGTAACGAGTTGACGCGTCGGGTTCCCGAGTTGTCCTTGTGGTTTCTCAAGATATCCTTGTACGACCTCCTTCCCGCTCGTCTCCCCGGTATTCGTCACTGTCGCTGTAACCGTCCAGGCATCTGCTGACGTCGTCATGTCTGTCGTCAGGTCGAACGACGTATACGATAATCCGTACCCGAACGG
Source organism: Exiguobacterium sp. UBA3491 (assembly GCF_002377745.1). Lineage (NCBI taxonomy): Bacteria > Bacillati > Bacillota > Bacilli > Caryophanales > Exiguobacterium > Exiguobacterium sp. UBA3491. The sequence goes on along the minus strand of NZ_DFQK01000017.1, from coordinate 45,922 downwards.
ATACAAGACCGCTTCCGGTGCGAACGTCTCGAAGTAACGGTACCCGACATAAATGTCTTCTTGATACAACGCGCGATCGGCATGACCGAAATGTGGTGTTGACGGATAATCATCGAGTGAATGAACGATCGTATCCGGTAGTTTTCCGGACGGCGAGACGTGCCCGAGCAAGAGATCACTCAGCCCGGTTCCGCCTTCCATTCCTCCTTGCCACGTGTAGAGAATAGCACTTGGCGCCGTCTCTTCGACCCAGCGCATATCGATGATGTTCCCGACGTTCAAGACGACGACAGTTTGTTTGAAGTGTGTCGTCACGAGACGGAGCATCTCCTGTTCCGTCTCTGTCAAGAAGTAACTCCCTGGATCCGCTGTGTTGTCGCGATCTTCCCCAGCCGTGCGACCGATCATGATCAAGGCAACATCGGAATCAAGCGCTGCTTGCTGAACGAGCGTCGCGTCAAGCGGCATCTCTTCTTGCGACCATGGCTCGGCTGCCCAGCCTTCACCTTGGTCAAACGGATGGTCTTCAAGCCATGTTTCATACGCCTTGAGGACGTCCGTATTCAGTGTCACGTCTTCGCGCAACATGTCGAGTGGACTGACGAGGTTCGTGACGTTGACCATCCCGCCTGATCCTGTGCCACTTTTATAGTAATTGAACTGATTACGTCCAAAGACTGCGACCGTCGATGCGGGTTGCAACGGGAGTACCCCATCATTTTCTAAGAGGACCGTTCCTTCCGCGACGGTTTGTCGTGCGAGTTTGGTATAGGCTGCCAATCAAGCGTGTATGTCATACGTCATCCACCTTTGTTAGTTAGTTTGAGAAAAGAGTCGTTTTAAGTCCTTCGCGATTTCGTCTAAGCTATCTTCGGCTTGCGGATACAGACCGAGTTTATCAAGAAAGGCATGCTCCATCCCGCGGTAGTGGAGATAACGGGTCTTAACGCCAGCGCGCGCGAGCTTTTTCGCGTACGCTTCTCCTTCGAGACGTAAGTAATCAAACTCTCCCGTAATGACGAGTGCCTCTGGTAAATCATCGAGCGTCGCGAACAACGGTGAAATCCGTTGATCCTTCGAGTCACTCGCTTGAACGTACCATTGCTCGAGGACACCCTCTTCATCTTGAAGCGAGAGAATGATCCGTTCGAGTAGCTCCGGTTCCGTTTGTCGGTCATATGCTTCTAGCGTCCAGTCATATTCCGAATTCGGATGTTCTCCAACATTGACGACTGGATAATATAAGACTTGATAGCTTATATACGGCGTCGGACGCTCCCGGTCGAGCAAACAACAGACCGTCGCCAAGTTCCCACCGGCACTATCGCCGGCGACAGCGATCGCATGTGGATCAATCCCAAGTCGATCAGCGTGTTCGACTGCCCAATCGATCGATGCATGACAATCCTCAAGTCCTGTCGGAAACGAATGCTCTGGCGCCAATCGATAACCGACCGACAAGACGGCGACGTTCCCTTTATCGGCTAATGCCTTACAGGGGTTCTCGACCGTCTCGAGCGTGCCACCGAAAAAACCACCGCCATGGAAATAGACGACGAGCGGGAGCGGACGCGCCGCTTCCGGACGATACAGCCGTGCTTCGATCGTGGTACCGGGTCTTGGGATCGCGAGGACGTCCGTTGAAATCTGCCGTGTCGACACGTCTTCGTTGTCCCACCCCATGCCGGCACGTGCCAGTTCGACTGGCGACGCCCCTTCTGGAATCGAGACCGATGGACGCTGCGTGAGAACGACCTCACGGACACGCGGATCGAGTGTTCCCGGAGTTGAGATGTCAGGAATTGGCTTATCGACGATTTCAAGTCCGTCTTGATGGATGGATGAACGATTTCGTAACGTTCGTAGCAAATCTTGCATCGATGCGGTAGACAAATGGATCGCTTCCTTTCTGTTCAAACAGTTATCGAAAGCGCTTTCGATAACCATTAAAAAAATTTCGAATGCCACTTTTTAAAAAAGAGACCGCTTAAATCACAATATACCTGTCTTTGGCAGGAGAAGCAAATGTTTCACCTAAAAAAATCAGCGCAGTCGCCTGCGCTGATCCTCATCGTAATTGTTCTTGTGAAACGATCGTAAAGCCATCGATGACCGTGTCTTCCTCGACCTCGATCAACAAGCAGCGTTTCCCTTGATAGTTGACTTGTTTGACGTACTTCAAGTCTTGCGGACTGATCGCGATGTTCGCGACCTTCGTATTGATTTTAATCGATTTCGCTTCATAGTTCGGGACGATGTTACTCGCTTTCATCTCGTATGTCGGATCGTCAACGACCGTCTTGAACGCCCGTTCGACCTGTTCCGTGCTGACGTCTTCGACACCACTTGCCTTGAGCACACGCTCGACTTCTTGGACGTCGAGCATCGGTACTTCTTCCTCATCTTGATCCTCTTCGACGACGATCAACTGGTTGATGTTTTCATAGACACCGGCTAACGTCTTCGTATCCATCGATTCACCGACGACTGATTTGACGATTTCCTCGAAGATCGCTTTATCCTCATCTGCTGTGACGATCGGTTGACCGTTCAAGACATTTTCAAGGAAGCCGAAATCCGGTTTATTCGGCTTACCTGCCGCATACAAGACATGATTGACGTCTGCCGCATTGTCGGTGAAGGTCGGGAAGAGGAATCCACTGATCGGCGACGCCAGTTTGATGACCGGATTGATGAACAAGTTCGACTTGAATTCGCGTTCAACGAAATCAAAGACGAGTGATTGTTTTGGTAGCTCCGTTAAGTTAAGGCTACCGAGGATGAACGGCGTCGTATAGACGTCGTCATTTGGATCGATCTCTGTCTCGTCCGCTTGGCGCTTCGTCGTTTTATAGTATTGACCGCGAATGAACGTGACGACGAGATCATTCTCGTACTGGACGTCCTGGACCATCTTCAACGCCATCGTCTGCATCTGCTCGACCCAGTCCTCCGGCTCTTCCGCATACAGTCCTTCGTAGAGCAACTGTTGCGTATGACCCGTCTCCCCTTCTTCCGGATGCGTGAACTTGACCTCGAACAGCTTGACGTCGAGTTTTCCACCTAATACCTTCTTGAAGTTCGCAAGGAACAGCTCCTGTTGTTCCGGATCAAGCAATGGAAACGGTCGGGCTTCCTCATGATAGATTTCGCTCGTCTCTTTTCGGATATAGACGTTGTAGATTTCATGGATTTTTAGTAAATCGGCATCCATCTTGAAGTGACGACGGATGTCGGCGATGTCTTTTTTATTCATGCATACCAGCTCCTCGAATCATTAAAATCCTGCTTCCTGAAAAGCGTACCATATGCGAGATGACCCGACATCTTTTCGAAGGATTTGATTGGCTTTAGAACACCTTAAATTCTAACATCAGACCCTTCTATCTAAATTAAGTGAAAGTGAGAGGTGAATCGTCCCCTTCCATTTCGGGTATAAACTCTTCATAGGAGGTGAAAATCATGTTGAAGCATAAGGCATACAAATTCAGGATATACCCGACAAAAGAGCAGGAAATCCTGATTGCGAAGACCATTGGTTGTTCGCGCTTCGTCTTCAACCACTTCTTAGCGAAGTGGGATGAAACGTATAAAGGGACAGGCAAAGGACTGTCTTACTGTTCTTGTTCAAAAGAAATCCCGGTGCTGAAGCAAGAGTTCGACTGGCTGAAAGAAGTCGATAGTCATTCGCTTCAATCGAGTGTCAAACACCTGATCGATGCGTATGACCGCTTCTTCAAGAAGCAGAACAAACGGCCTCGATTCAAATCGAAGCGAAACCCTGTCCAATCCTATAAGACGAACATCCAAGGTAAGTCTCAACTTCCGGAAGTCTCGATTTTAGGCAATATGCTTAAACTCCCTAGGCTGAAGTGGGTGCGTTTTGCCAACTCGAGGCAGGTAGTAGGACGAATCTTGAACGCCACGATCCGACGAAACGCTTCAGGGAAATACTTTGTCTCCCTGCTCGTCGAGCAAGAAATCCACGAACTGCCGAAGACGGGTTCATCCATCGGCGTCGATGTCGGGTTGAAGCACTTCGCCATCCTGTCGGACGGCATGGTCTACCAAAACGACCGTTACTTCCAAACGCTTGAGAAAAAGCTGGCACGCGAGCAACGCAAGCTCTCTCGACGTCAGCGCATGGCCTTGGCTAAGAAAGTTAAGCTGTCCGAGGCGAGGAACTACCAAAAGCAGAAACGAAAGGTCGCACGCATCCACGAAAAAATCGCAAACAAGCGAACCGACTTCCTGCACAAGGTATCCACCGAGATCGTCAAAAACCACGACGTCATCGGCATCGAGACCTTGCAGGTGAAAAACATGCAGAAGAACCGCAGGTTGAGCAAGTCCATCTCCGAGGTCAGTTGGTCAACGTTTTTCCTCATGCTGGAGTACAAGGCAGGATGGTACGGGAAGACCATCGTGAAGGTTGGGAAGACTTTCGCTTCTAGCCAACTGTGCTCCGGTTGCGGTCATCAACACAAAGACGTGAAATATCTTGGCTTGCGTGAATGGACATGTCCGAATTGCGGAATCCACCACGACCGTGATGTGAATGCAGGACTGAATCTCAAAAAAGAAGCAGAACGCATCTTAGCTTCTTCAACCGTCAGGACGACGGGGTTAGCCTGATCAGGTTTCGACCGTTAGGTCGGATCACTCAGGAATCCTCTATCTCTAAGGAAAGCGTAGGTGGAGGTAGTTCAAATAATGACAAAAGTTTAATTTTGATAACATTTACACGATATTCATTTTCTCCTAAATAAGTGATGGCATACTAAAAATTGTGAAGGGTGTCTTCACATCATCTCGTCTCATACATAGGAGGAATGACATGTGTTCAAAGCCATCAAGTCCATCGTCATCACTACGCTCGTCTGCCTGACCGCTTTCCAATTCGATACGACGTCTGTTTCCGCATTACCATCGGGCATCTCGTCGAAAGCGACGGCCCAGTCTCAACTCGATGCCTTAACGGTTAAAACAGAAGGCAGCATGACCGGTTATTCGCGTGATTTGTTCCCGCACTGGAGCAGTCAAGGAGGCGGCTGTGATACACGACAAGTCGTCTTAAAACGTGACGCCGATTCATATGTCGGATCGTGCCCCGTCACATCCGGTTCTTGGTATAGTTACTATGACGGACTGACATTCACGAACCCGTCTGACCTCGACATCGATCATGTCGTTCCGCTTGCTGAAGCATGGCGCTCAGGAGCAAGCAGTTGGACGACGACGACACGTCAAGCGTTCGCAAACGATTTGACAGGTCCACAATTGATTGCTGTCTCTGCGAGCTCGAACCGTTCAAAAGGGGATCAGGATCCGTCGACATGGAAGCCGACACGGGCAGGCGCGAGTTGTGCCTACTCGAAGATGTGGATCAATACGAAGAGCCGCTGGAACCTCAGCTTACAGTCGAGTGAAAAAACAGCCTTACAAACGATGTTGAACACATGTACATACTAAAAAGGAGTCGATTCGATGGAAACGAAAACCTCTACCTTTACTGCCACACATGGTGTTATGACGCAAGAAGTTGGTGTCATCAGCGGTGAACTCGAACTCCGGACGACCTGTCAGGAAGACGGGACGTTGGAACTAAAGATTGCTTACGTTGGGGCGATAGACGTCTATACGTTACCCGGTAGTTATCATGTTCACGATGTCCGGGATCATGACGTCATCCATCAGATGCTCGTCAATGTACTAGAACGAACATAATGAAAACAGACGCTGTCCAAATTAATGGACGGCGTCTGTTTTCATTATGCATATTCAAAATCAGATTGTCATTATTTACAAAAGCATACGTTTTTATCTGACGTTCCATTCGGTATAGTGAGAGCAGAGTCATTATCCGTTTTAAGGAGGCATAACTCATGCGGAATATTTTGATTCCAACCGGCGTCATCTTAAGTGGTGCAGGTCTCTATATGGCACTAGAAAGTCACGTGCCTGCGTTACTCGTTACGGGCATCATCATGTTGTTTGGTTGCGGTATCGGTCTCATCACAAAAGAAAAGTCGGAGTAATCTATATATCCAGTCAGGGGGATAACTATGATTCAACAATTCATCAAGGAACAACAGTCGCACCGTACTATTGGCGGTTTTATCGCTAAGTCTGCCGACCCGATCCTAGCCCACGTCAATCCATCGCGTTTACAAGACAACGATCTTGTACTGTTGATTCAAGCGGACCAATCGATTATTGTCTCTTTCACTAATTCATAAGATCAATCAGATTGGACGCCACTATCACGAGAGCAGATTCATCAATCAAAAAGTCTACTCGCACCTAGGACATGCTATTTCAAAATTAAGCACGGTGAATATGTCGGAACCTATTTGATTTCACCGGATTTGATTGTGAATGATCAATTCAAGAGTGAGAAAGATTATTTAGAAGTTCTAACATCAACAACGAATAAGTGACTCATAAATGTTTTATCAAGACGATTTCGTCTTTAATCGAAACTCCCTTTTCATTGTACAACGGAATTTCCGGTTTTATTTTGCGTGCAAGTTCTACAGCATTCGGAATCACCTGCGATATTGTATATCCCCGATGTTGATAGAAACGTATCGCACGTTCATTGTCGTTTGTCGTAACGAGCGTCAGCAAGTTGCATTGTTGCTGTGTTGCCTTTTCTTCTACCATTTGCATCAATTGTGAACCGATTCCTTTATTTTCTTCAAGACTATCCAGTGAAATGATTTCGCACGTCTGTGAAGTAATATGATAGGTGATTAGTCCAATGATTTCATGATCATCATTCGTAACATAAAATCCATCCAACAGACTGCAATCATGAACACCTGTTGACGTTACCATTTGTGAACTGCCCCAGTGCACAGTAAAAAAGTCTTTAATCTGACTACGTGTTTTCTGTTCTATAATCTGAATAACCATTATGTATACCTTTCATTTATATTTATTATGTTAATTGTGATATAAGGGTTGATCTTATTATTTAAAAAAGACCACCTCGAGTATCAGTTACTACACTTAAGGCGGTCATCTAAATACTGTTTATTTATGATAAGGCTCTCCGTAATGTAGTTAAGTGCGGTTTTAAATTGCGCTTAAATATAAATCTAATGAAGCTTCTACTTCCTTCGCAACAAGCTCTATAAAATCAGCATAATCCTTCGTTGTATGTACTTTATTTAAAGCATTATAGTAAGCTAATCTGTTTTCTACACGAATAATTATTGGTGGATAGCCTGACTTCATTAACTCTAAGTTTAATAAAAGTCGTGAAGTTCGACCATTTCCATCAATAAATGGATGAATGCCCACAAATATTGCATGCAACATCGCACCAAGTACGATTGGATGTAAGCTTTGCGCCTTTCCGTCATACCAAGACATTAATACATCCATTTCTTCTTGAATTTTAAATGGTGGCGGAGGTGTATGCACTGCTCCTGAAATAAATACTTGCTGGTCTCGGTAAACACCGGCATAGCTATCGTCAATGCCTTTTAATACAAGACGATGTAAATTTTTGATTTGCCACTCTGAAAATGGCTCCTCTTTATGCATAACATCTTCAACATAAGAAATTGCATCGCGGTGGTTAATGACCTCTAAATGTTCACGCATTGTTTTGCCACCAACTGTAATACCTTCTAACACAACTTTTGTTTCGTTAATCGTTAAAGTATTACCTTCGATCGCCTTTGAGTTATATGTCCAGTCTAAAAAAGCTTTTCTCGCAAACTGGGAAGCATGTCATTAAAAGCATTTATGTTTTTATATTAGCTGAACAGTTGCTATTTTTTACGAACAACAATCATGACAAAGTTTAATAACTCCTTTAAGCCACGGTTTAAAAATTTCTCATCATTTATCGCATATTCGTTGCCCGTATTGATCCAGTCCTGCCAACATGCTTCGAATTGATCCGATTCATACACCGTCACTTCGATTAAATCCTCACAGCCTTGTTGAATATGTTTTTCCCACCAATCGGCACTGTGGAAAGTATCAACCGCATCTTCCAGCCATTCACTCATCACCTCAGGCACTTGCTCAAGCTCTGTTTTCAAACCAGGAACACTAATGAGTACGTACCCACCACTTTTTAAAAGGGGAAGCATTTTTTTCGCAAAAAATTCCTCCTCACAGCCGTAATAATGGTAAGAGTCGATGCTCACAATTGCATCAAAAAAATCATTCGCAAAAGGTAAGTCTAGTGCATTCGCATGAATGGGAATCATTTTATCCTCAAGCTTCCACTCCTGTATTGTTTCCCAGTTTTCTGTTGCAGAAATCCATAAATCTGTTGCATAAACAGTCTTTGCATTCGTTTCATTGGCAATATAAACCGATGTTAGTGCTTTACCACAGCCAAGATCAAGAACTGTTCCACCCGTTATGGCATCTGGATTTTTAATTAGAAGTTCCTCGACAAGTCGTACCGAATTCGGCCCCATCAAATAATTACATACCAAAAAAAACAAACCATCAACTACAAGAAAACTACTGCAATTGATACTTTATTAAATCGTACTTACTAATGATACGGCTCTCCGTGAATTGTTTGAGTATCTGGTACCTAACACCAAACTCTACTCTCCGTTTGTTGTCACAAATCACGATTGCTCTTATGATAAGGAAGTAGGAGGAAATATGAAAAACTCAAGTTATTATGTATGTCCAAACTGTTCAAATATAGGATTAGCAACAGGAAATTTCGTCGTTTCTTGTTGTGGAAGAAAATTAGATGCTTTAGTCGCAACAAAAGCAAATGATGAACAAAAATTAAAAATAGAAGAGATTGATATGCAATATTCGATTTCAGCCGAGCATCCTATGACAAAGGATCATTATGTATCATTTATTGCACTTGCAACAGGAGACCAAATTCAAATATATAAACAGTTTCCAGAATGGGCGTTACAAGTAAATATTCCAAAGAAAAAACATGCGAAATTACTTTGGTTTGATACACGAGACGGATTGCTTTATCAATATATTTAATGGTTAAAAAAATTAATTATAAACACCTAGAACAAATTTATTTGCACCGTTAAAGATTTCTCCACCTTTTGCTGGACCCTCAGTAAAAGCTGAATTATCACCGATGTATAATGTAATTACCTTACATTTAAAGACATATTAAACATCTAATAAGGTTCATGAAAAACCCATAAATGATTTGTAAAGGCCGATTTTCTATAAAAAGAAAATCGGCCTTAGTTTTTTCTTTTTTCGGAATCCTCAACTTAAATATCTATTTAGAATATGTTACGCCCTCCTCTAAATCACCTGCAAATCTTCAATCTCTTACAAACAAAAATAAACCACCAACTACAGTAAAACCACTGTCATTGATGATTTATTTAAAACCGCACTTACTTGTGATACGGTTCATTCCGATTAATCCGGTACGCCCGATAAATCTGTTCACAGAGAATCATCTTCATCAATTGATGCGGGAATGTCATCTTTGAAAACGAGATTGTATCATTCGCACGCTGCATCACTTCTGGTGCAAGACCGAGTGATCCGCCGATGACGAAAGCAATCTTGCTCTTGCCGTATGTCGCGAATTGATCGAGTTCTTTTGCAAACTGTTCACTCGTCCGTTGTTTTCCTTCAATAGCAAGTGCAAGGACATGAACGTCCGGTCCAATCTTCGCCAAAATCCGTTCACCCTCTTTTTTCTTCACTTGCGCCATCTCCGCTTCACTCAACTGCTCCGGTGCCTTTTCGTCCGCGACCTCGATTTCTTGGATCGAGCAGTAGGCGCCAAGACGCTTCGTATATTCGGCGATGCCTTGCTTCAAATACTTCTCTTTTAGCTTTCCGACCGTAATGATGGTAATTTGCATCTTTTTTCTCGCTTTCTGACAGAAAATTCAGGAGTTATCCACAGAGTTATCCACAAATCCACATGTTGATATTTATTTTTTGCTTGACACAAGATATGTTGCCGGTGCCTCGCAGTATTCACACGTGATGTTTTTTTCTGGATTTAGCTGATCGAGAATCGGGTATTGTTCTGTTTCATCTACGATTTCGTCAAGTGCGAGCTCGACATGTTCTAAACAAACGTACTTATCCACAGGTGGTCTCCTCCTTTCACTTATCCACATTTATCCGTTTCCAGTATAACAAATATCGACCTTCCTGACCGGAAAAGGCGCAGGTTTCCTCACTCAAAAAACCATCCACAGGTCGGACCTGTGGATGGTTTTTCAGGTTATGCCTTATTGAACAGTTGGTGACTGAGCCGACAACTTCACATCTGCTGTCTGTTTTTCACCGCCTCGGTAGAACGTGACTTTGACTGTTTCACCGACTTTTGCATCCCGGTACAGTACACTTTTTAAATCGGCGAACGATGCAATTGCTTTTCCGTTGATCTCAACGATGACATCATTTGCCTTCATTCCCGCTTTTTCGGCTCCACTATTACGTGTCAGACCGACGACGACGATTCCTTTCGTGACATCATCCGGTAATTTCAGACGATCTTCGCGATATCCGCTTGGGAATTCCTGCACGTCACGAATCTGAATCCCGAGCTGTGGACGTACGACTTCACCGTTTTGCTCGAGGTCACGCATGATTGGTAACGCTTCGTTGATCGGAATCGCAAATCCGACTCCTTCGACACTTGCTTCCGCAATCTTCATCGAGTTGATTCCGATTAATTGACCGGCTGTGTTGATGAGCGCTCCACCGGAGTTCCCCGGGTTGATTGCTGCATCGGTTTGAATGACTTCTGTATTAAAGTCTTGCTGCCCATCCTTGTTCGTATCAACTGGAACCGTCCGTTCCTGCGCACTGATGACACCGCGTGTGACTGAGTTCGCGAAGATTCCGAGCGGGTTCCCGATCGCAAGCACCGTTTCACCGGCACGTAACGTATCCGAATCCCCCAGTTTTGCGACTTGTGTCACTTTCGATGAATCAATCGACAGGACCGCTAAATCGTACGTCGGATCTTCGCCGAGGACTTTTGCCTCGAGTGCTGTTCCGTCAGATAACGTGACAGACAGGCGGCTCGCGCCTTCGACGACGTGGTAGTTCGTGACGACGTAGGCTTTATTGCCGTCTTTTTTATAGATGACGCCGGACCCCGCACCCGTTTCCTGATCGGTTCCTTGGAACGAGCTCTGGAGGTTCGTCACGCTCACGACGGCTTCCTTCGTCTTACCGACCGCACCGACGATGTCGGCTTCATCCTCTGTCGTCTGTGTCGCAGTCTGTTCCGCTGTCGTCGACGAAACCGGAGTCGGACTCGTCATCTCATCGCGGACGAACGGCCACGCGACGAGGGCGATCAATAAGGCTCCGACGATTCCGCCGATTAGACCGACGAAAAAGGCTTTTCCGGCACCGCGACGCCGTGGTGGTTCTGGTTGTTCTTCATATGGTTCACGATAAGGGCTGACCGGTTCGCTCGTTGCCGGCTGACGGGGCGGGAAGCCGCTCTCATCGGATGACTGTTCGTATCGTTCGGATTCGTTCCGTGGTTCTTCGGGTCGATCCATCGACATACGCCTCCTTTATGACTCTCTTTACACAAGTATACCCCCATCACGTGGCAAGTGAGCCAAATGTGGGGGTCTTTTGAGCATATTCAGTAATTTCCCATAATCAAAGCTTCAGGAGCGGCGTCGGAATGACCGGATCCGTGTCGAGAAGCTGAATCTTACTCAGATCGACGTCACGGCTTGCGAGCGTCTGGGAGACACTCATCCGGGCGAGTTCCTTCATGTTGTTATCCTTGCTCAAGTGGGCCATGTGGATCCGTTTCGTCCGGTCGTCAAGGACCTCGCTCATCGCGATCGCAGCGTCTTCGTTCGAGACGTGTCCGTAATCCCCGAGGATCCGTCGTTTGACGCTCCACGGGTAATGTCCCATCTGGAGCATACCGATATCATGGTTCGCTTCGAAGATATAGGCATCGGCGCCCCGAATGACACCTTTCATCCGGTCCGAGACGTATCCGGTATCCGTGATGTGTGCCAACCGTTTTCCCTCATGAGCGAACTGGAAGAACATCGGATCCGCTGCATCGTGACTGACGTTGAACGATTCGACTTCGATGTCACCGAACTGCTTGACCTCTCCGACTTCCCAGAGGAACTTCAGCGCCGGATCAATCTTACCGATCTTCGCTTCCATCGCTGCCCACGTCTTTTCATTCGCATAGAGCGGGATATTGTACTTCCGTGCCATGATGCCGACGCCTTTGATATGGTCGGAGTGTTCATGGGTGACGAACAGACCATCGATGCCATGCGGCGACCGATCAATCTGGTCGAACAAGGCGAGCATCGCCTTTCCAGTCAGTCCGGCGTCGACGAGCAAACGGGTCTGTTCACTTTCGATATAGAGGGCGTTCCCCGTCGAGCCACTGGCCATGACGCTGTAGTGTAGGCTCATCGTGCATTCCTCATTTCTCTGAGACTGTATCCAATCGTTCAACGGTTTGGACACCGCCATCAATTGCATTGACAAAGTAGACTTCCTCGTTGTCGAGCTCGATTTGCCACGTCGGCGGCAGGATTTGAACGGATTCCGTGCCTTCCGTGACGAGACAGAAATATCCGAGCTTATGACTCGTCAACCGTTTCGATACCGGGAACAAACCTTGCTCCGACAACTGGACGATCGCTTCACTTGCCGATAACAACGTCACGTCCTGTGCTTGCCGGACGACCTTGTTCAAGTGGCGTTGTTTGTAGCTGACGATTTCCTTCGCATCGTTGAGCTGCAAGACGAGCAGGGACGGTCCGATCATCGCATCGTCCTCACGCGACTGCTGTGGTGTCGAATAGAGCGGCTGCCCCTTATACGTCTGAACGAATGTCATCTCCTGATACTTACTATCATACTTCCAAAATGTATATTCGGCACCATACCGAACGGACGCTTGAACGAACGATGAAGCGGAATCCCGCATCGTCTTCGTTTCGAGTCGATACGGTTTCGTCAACCGGACCGACCACTCGACATCGTTCTTGACGGAAGCGACCGCGTCACGAATCGGTGAACTCGCGAGTGGCGCTAGCGTCCGCGCATCGACTTCGGCTGTTAAATAGCCGATGTCTCGCGTAACCGGTTGTAGTTTTTTCTCATCGATTTGACGATCCTTCAAGATCGATTTACCGGTCGCACTCGTCGCGACGATCCGCGGTTCGACCATCCGGTCCATCAATTGAATGGCAAGGTAGACGTTCAGGATCAAAAAGGTCAGCATCAATAAGGTCTTCGCTTTACTCCAGTCCATTCATCCTCACCCCTCATTCCCGACAGCTTGATTGATCGATTGCCAAACCCCATCGATCTTGATGAACCACGTCGGCTCAAAGACAGCGTAGCGGCTCGTTGAAATTTTATACGTCATCTCATATCCGACCCGGATCCCACTGATTTCTTTTAAGAGATCGGCGCGTCTTAAACGTTCAAGAACCGTTTCAACAGCCGGCACCGTCTCTTCCCGAAGGATCAACTTCCGCTTCGCTCGAAGCATGCTGCGGCTGAGCGACCGGACTTGATTTTCTTCATACATGATCTTCAGTGTCGCGAGATCGAACTTCGTCTGTTCGAGCAACGGACCGCTCTCCCCGAACACCGGATATCGGTTCAAGTACAACCGGAACGTCGCCGTCTGTTCCTCGCCCTTCTTACTCATCTGATCGAAGTAATAGCGGAAACCACTCCGTTGCGTCTCTTGATCAAGCCAGCCTCCATGAATGTTGACGTAGCTGACGAGCGTGCTGTAATCGACGGTCGAGCTTTGGGTGTTCGGCGATAACGTGTTGAAGCGATAGACATTGTAGTTTCGGTCGTACGTCGAGACGCTGACGCCATCCGTCAAGACGTCGAGATCATCGCGACTCTTGATTTGCTGGACGTTCGAATTTTCGGCAAAGAAGGCACTCCGGATGCGATCGAGTGGTTGCGGCGATTGCCCGACCTCGTCATAGACGAAGACTTGTTCCAGCCGTGTCGTACCACTCGCGACATACGTATAATCGCCCCCTTTGAGTTCGACGCGCGTCATCGGTTTTTTCCTATCGTACGCGAACAGTCGTTTCAGAACCGTCTCATCGCCGACGAGTTTAAAGTCCTTTAGGCGCCCCGTCGCCGACTCAAGACGGAGAATCGGACCATCGTAATCGAGGAGATAGAGCCGTTTGATCGGTTCTGAGAACGCGATCTGTTTTTCTCCGAGTAACTCCTCAAGCATCGTTGCGCTGATCGGTGTCGGAAAAATCATCTCGACGCTCCGCTCGCCGACCGGGATGTTCTTTGCTTTATCCGTCAGGACAAGGACCCCGATATTGAACGATGCACCGATCCGGTTGAGGAAGGTCCGCCCGATGATTTGCGTTTGGTACGTCCCTTCCTGATCCGAATAGACAAGTAATTCCGGATTAATCAGCTGGTTGCTTTCAATCGTCTTTGAGGCATCGATCTCGTTGAACGAGACTTGTTCCCGCTCGATCGATTCACTGCTTGGATGATAGGTCCAGAGCATCGCTGTCTGAGTGATCGAACCGGCGACGAGCAGGACGAGTAACAGCGAACTCCAGTGTTGTTTCTTCATCCGGCATCCACCTCTTCGATCACCTCATACGGAAGCGTGAAGTAAATCGTCGTACCGCGTCCCCATTCGCTTTCTGCCCAGATGTCGCCACCGTGAGCCGAAACGACGTCTTTCGCGATCGACAGACCAAGACCAGTTCCGCCGATTTTACGGGCACGGGCTTTATCGACACGATAGAAGCGTTCGAAGATTTTTTGGAGATTCGCTTTCGGGATTCCGACACCTTCATCTTTGATGCTGATGACGATCCGTTTTGCCCGGAGCATCGTCCGGACGGTGATTGTTCCGCCTTCCGGTGAGTATTTGATCGCGTTCGTCAGGATGTTATCTGCGACCTGAATCAATTTATCCTGATCTCCACGGATATAGACTTTCCGCTTCATGATCTTACGACGGAAACGAATCCGTTCCGGCTTCGTCATGTCATGGCGATCGAGAATCTCATTCAAGAACTGAATGTAATCGAAGCGGACCTTGTTCATCTTGTATTCCTTACTGTCCATCTTCGACAGCTGTAAAAGATCGGTGACGAGGCGGATCATCCGCTCCGTCTCATTTTGTGTCGTCTCAAGGAAACGCGGTGCGAGTTCCTCATCCTGATAGGCGCCTTCTGCCAAGGCTTCGAGGTAGCTGCGCATCGTCGTCAGCGGTGTCCGGAGCTCGTGACTGACGTTCGCGACGAATTCACGTCGATCCTGTTCGACCTGCTCCTGTTCCGTGACGTCATGTAGGACGACGATCATCCCGGTAATCGGTCCACTGTGTTTCTTGACGGGCGAGAAGAATGCCCGGACGAGGAACAGTTCGTCCTCACTACTGAAATCGAGCAGACGCGGTGGCATCGTGCCGTCTTCCGGAATCATGAAATCGTCACCGAGTGCCAGTAGGTCCTTCAAGTTCGTTCCGACGACGCTCGCATCGTCGGCGCCAACGATATCCTTCGCTTGATCGTTCATCAAGATGACACGCAGCGTCCGGTCCGTCGCAATCACTCCGTCCGTCATGTTCTCAAGAACACTCGTCAACTTCCGCCGTTCGGCTTCCGTCGTCGCGTTCGCTTCGAGCAACTCATCCGTCAATTCGTTGAACGAACGAGCGAGTTGACCGATCTCATCATCCGAATAGACCTTAACCTTCCGCGAGAAGTTCCCGCGTCGCATCTCGATCGCTTGACGCCGCATATCCGAAATCGGACGCGTGATCGTCCGCGACAGCAAGACCCCGAGAATCGACGTGATGACGAGGGCGATGACCGTTCCGGTCGCAAGAATCCGCGTGACCTGTTGCATCTGCGAATAGATCGACTCCATCGAGGCGCGGACATAAATCATCCCGGTCGTGACACCGTCTCGTTCCGAGGTGACGGGTACGGCAAAGATTCGGATCTTATCCTCTGATTCCGGATCAAGTACGGTGTCCGTCCGCGTCGAGCTCGTCGCCTGCGCTTTTTTAATCAGTGAATTCGTCGCCCGTTGACCGACCGCCGACTGGTTCTCGTCATCCGATGTCGCTTGGATGATCGAGTCCTGATCGATAATCTGGACTTCGAGGATGTCGTTCCTTGAGGTGGAGCCATTACTAAACTCAGACAGCAGTTGCCCTAATGATTGGGACAACTGCCGTTTGGAGGCTTCATCATCGCCTGTTTTATCGAATTCCTTCCCGACGTTATAGGCGACAAGACCTGCCCGGTCCTCGACCGACTTCGAGAAGTTCGTAATGTACTGCTTTTCAAGGGAACGAACGAAGTAGACACCAATGACCTGCATCGCCACTAAAATCAATAAGGCATAAATGACGACAAGTTTCCATTGGATGGATTTAAAGAAGTTCGTTCCTTTTAACATCGTTATTCATTCTCCCCGTCTTGGAGATAGTAGCCGACCCCACGACGCGTCATGATATAGACCGGCGTACTTGGGTTATCTTCGACTTTTTCACGAAGACGGCGCACTGTCACGTCGACTGTCCGGACGTCACCAAAGTAGTCATAGCCCCAGACCGTCTGCAACAAATGCTCACGCGTCATGACTTGACCGATGTTTTTCGCGAGGTAATGCAACAATTCAAACTCACGCTGCGTCAGCTCGATCTTTTGATCCTTACGCGTCACTGTATGTGAATTCGTATCGATATACAGTTCTCCGACTTTGAGTGGACCTGGTCCAACCGGTTGTGGTGTAGCTTCCGGACTCGTATTGCGCAAGTGGACTTTAACGCGGGCGAGTAACTCACGTGAGCTGAATGGCTTCGTCACGTAATCATTCGCACCAAGCTCAAGACCAAGTACCGTATCGATTTCGGAATCCTTCGCTGTCAGCATGATGATTGGAATCTTCGACGTCTTCCGGACTTCCCGGCAGACTTCCATCCCGTCCATTAGTGGAAGCATGATGTCAAGTAACATCAAATCCGGTTTGAACTCCTCGAATTTTTCTAATGCCTCCACGCCGTCGTTTGCGATCGCGACCTGGTAGCCTTCTTTTTCTAATTTAAACTTGAGTATATCTGCAATCGGTAACTCGTCATCGACGACTAGAATTTTACGTTCCGTCACTGGGTGTGCCCCCTTAAAAATTTCTATTCAATCTATTTTACCTGTTTTTTCGGCATATAGAAAGGTGGCGACGGAAACTCCCGGCGCCACTCGCTCTACTGTTCGTCGTCTCACGGGAGAAGTTCCACGTGAAACACTGTATTTAGTATACCTGTTTTTGCTTCCGTTTGTGAACCATTTCGCACAAAAAACGGTGCTGACTCAAAAGTCAGTCTCGACAAAGAGAGGGGTAGCAGAATAATGATCTGCCACCCCTATTCCGTAACAAAAAGAATGACGCGTCACACGCCACTCCTACAGGAAAAGCGCATTTATGCGCTATCAGAGACGAACAAGACCCGCTTTCCTGCTTAAATGAAGCAGGAAAACTGGCTTGTGTCTCGCCTGAGGAAAGGGCGTGAAAAGACACGTCATTCTTTTTTTAGTCAGTCCTGTTGAGACTTATGCTTCTTCGTAGAGATCACGCAAGACGACTGTCTGTTCACGACCCGGTCCGACCGAGAACGTGACGAGCGAGATACCTGTCAGATCTGCAATCCGCTTAACGTAGTTCTGTGCGTTCAACGGTAGATCTTCAAAGCGACGGACACCTGTGATGTCCTCTTTCCAGCCTGGAAGCTCTTCGTAAACTGGGACACATGCTTCAAGATCACGGAAGCTTGCTGGGTACTCATCGATCTGTTTACCGTTGAATTCGTACGATGTACAGATCTTCAACGTTTCGAGTCCTGTCAGAACGTCGATCGAGTTGAGCGAAAGATCCGTCAACCCACTTGTGCGGCGCGAGTGGCGAACGACGACAGAGTCGAACCAACCAACACGACGCGGACGTCCTGTCGTCGTCCCGTATTCACGACCGACTTCACGGATTTGATGTCCAATGTCATCGAACAATTCCGTTGGGAACGGACCGTCACCGACACGTGACGTGTACGCTTTACAAACACCGACGACGTGGTCGATCCGGGCTGGACCGACACCAACACCTGATGCAACACCGCCAGCTGATGCGTTCGATGATGTAACGAACGGATACGTTCCGTGGTCAAGGTCGAGTAAGACACCTTGTGCGCCTTCGAACAACACTTTTTCACCGTGGTCGAGACTATCGTTGACGACGACGGATGTATCACAGACATATTTCGCGAACTCTTGTCCATATGCATAGTACTCTTCGAAGATATCGTCGAACGCGATTGGTTCAGCGTCATACATCTTCGTGAACATGCGGTTCTTTTGGTCGAGAACGATCTTCAACTTCTCAGCAAACGTTTCTTTGTCGAGTAAATCTGCCATCCGGATACCGATTCGTGCAGCTTTATCCATGTAGCACGGTCCGATCCCTTTTAGCGTCGTTCCGACTTTTGCGTCGCCCTTCGCTTCTTCTTCTAACTGATCCTGCAACTGATGATACGGCAAGATGACATGCGCCCGATTCGAAATTAACAAGTTATCCGTTGAAACACCACGATCGTGCAGATACTTCAATTCCTTGACGAGTGATTTCGGGTTGACGACAAGACCGTTCCCGATGACACATTTCTTATCCGAGTAAAAAATACCTGATGGGATCAAGTGCAATTTGTACGTCTCGTTATTGAATACGATCGTATGTCCTGCATTGTCTCCACCTTGATAACGTGCTACGACGTCAGCTTGTTTTGAAAGAAAATCGGTGATTTTCCCTTTTCCTTCGTCGCCCCACTGTGTTCCGACTACTACTACTGATGACATCTTATCATCCACCTCCACGTACGATTCAAAACCACGACTAAGTGTAACGCGATAAAAAAAAGAAGTCAACCAAATACCGAACAATTAATTGTTACAATTCTTTTTCGTTCGTTTAATTATCGTTTTTAGTGAATAAACTGAGAATCTTTAGGTGAAAATAAAAAAAGCTACGTTTTGCCTCCGATTCATCGAGGGCAAGACGTAGCTTGGATTAAGCAGGTGGCGCGTACGAGTTACTTGGCTCAAGATCCACGAACTTGTTGAATTCTTTTCGGAAGGCGAGCTTGACGGTACCGGTTGGACCATTCCGCTGTTTCGCGATGATGATCTCAATCGTATTCGCATCTTCCGTTTCTTTATTGTAGTAATCATCACGGTACAAGAAGGCGACGATATCGGCATCTTGCTCGATCGCTCCCGATTCCCGGATATCCGACATCATCGGTCGCTTATCTTGACGACTCTCCACCCCACGCGAGAGCTGCGATAAGGCGATGACGGGGACTTCGAGTTCACGCGCGAGTGATTTCAAGGAACGGGAAATTTCCGAGACCTCTTGTTGACGGTTGTCGCTTGAGCGACCATTCCCTTGAATCAGCTGCAAGTAATCGATCATGATCATCCCAAGACCATGCTCCTGCTTCAAACGACGGCACTTCGCCCGGATATCGTTGACCCGAATACCCGGTGTATCGTCGATGTAGATACCAGCTTGAGACAGGTTACTCATCGCAAGCGATAACTTGCCCCAGTCCTCTTCCTCGAGTTGACCGGTTCGCAGACGCTGCGCGTCGACGTTTCCTTCGGCACAGAGCATCCGCATGACGAGCTGCTCGGCACCCATCTCAAGACTAAAGATGGCGACGTTCTCGTCAGCACGTGTCGCGACGTTTTGCGAGATGTTCAAGGCGAACGCCGTCTTCCCGACCGACGGACGTGCTGCGACGATGATTAAATCGTTGCGCTGAAAGCCGGCCGTCATCTTATCGAGATCCTGGAAACCGGTCGGAATCCCCGTCGTCTCGCCGCTTTGCTTATGCAATTTATCAATCGTTGCATAGGCACTCGTCAAGACGTCTGAGATCGGAATGAAGCTCGCGCTTCCTTTTCCTTGTGATACTTCGAGAATCTTCCGTTCTGCCTCGTTCAGCAGGACATCGACCTCATTTTGCCGTTCGTATCCATCAGTGACGATCTCACCTGCCGTCCGAATGAGACGCCGGAGCGTCGACTTCTGATCAACGACGTTGACGTAATAATTGATGTTGGCTGCAGTTGGTACACCTTCCGCCAGTTCCGCTAGATAGGGTAGACCACCGATCTCATCTAAGATCCCAAGCGTGCTGAGCTCGGCTGTCACCGTGACGAGGTCGATCGCTTCGCCTCGGTCGGACAACACGAGCATTGCTTCAAAGATCCGTTGGTGAGAGGCACGGTAAAAGTCCTGCGGTAACAGACGTTCTGATGCACTGATCAAACGATCCGCATCAATCATGATCGCCCCTAGGACGGCTTGTTCTGCCTCGATGCTTTGGGGAGGCATATTTTGCATGACTTCACTCATCACCGGTCCCCTTTTCTACTCACGCCTCTTTGACCTGAACGTTCAATGTCGCGGTCACTTCGTTGTGTAACTTCAATGGTACTTTCGTAAAGCCGAGTGCCTTGATCGGGTGCTCGAGCTCGATTTTGCGTTTATCGATCTTGTAACCCATGCTCTTGAGTGCTTCTGCGATCTGTTTGCTTGTGACCGAACCGAAGACACGACCGCCTTCACCGGCTTTCGTCGAGACGACGATCGTCTCTTTTTCGATTTTTTCTTTTAACGCTTGCGCATCAAGCAAGTTCTGTTTTGCTTCTTCTGCTGCTTTACGTTCGTGTGCTTCATGTTGCTTCAAGTTTCCAGTTGTTGCAGGGCGCGCCAACTTTTTCTTGAAGAGTACGTTATTTGCATAAGCATCGGCCACGTCTTTGACGTCTCCTGCTTTCCCTTGTCCTTTTACATCCTGTAAGAAAATAACCTTCATTCTGATTCCTCTCCTTTTGTCTCATCTTCTAAATATTGATCGATTGCTTTACGCAACTCATCCGCCACGGTGACGACTGATTCTGACATCTGTGTCGCCGCGTTCGTCAAGTGACCGCCGCCACCGAGCTTTTCCATGATCAACTGAACGTTGACATCCCCAAGCGAACGGGCGCTAATCGCCGTTCGTCCGTCTTGAAGTTCCGCGATGACGAAAGCGGCGCGAATGCCTCGAAGCGATAACAATTGATCGGCTGCTTGCGCGACCAAGACTTGATCGTGAATGACGCCAGGTTCTGCTGTCGCAATCGCCATCCCTTCCGTATAGACCTCGGATCGCTCGAGGATATGTGACTGCTCGACGTACGTCTCAAGATCCTGACTGAGGAACTCTTGTACGAGCACTGTGTCAGCACCTTGTGAGCGTAAATAGGATGCAGCATCGAACGTCCGAGAACCGGTCCGCAGGGCAAAGCCTTTCGTATCGACGATGATCCCAGCGAGTAACGCCGTCGCTTCAAGCATCGCCAGTTTCTGATTCGTCGGTTGATACTCGATCAGCTCGGTGACGAGCTCCGACGTCGAAGAAGCATACGGCTCAAGATATACGAGAACCGCATCTTCGATGAAATCTTCCCCCCGACGGTGATGATCAATCACGACCATATGCTCGAATCGGTCGAGTAATGCCGGTACGACGACAAGTGACGGTTTGTGTGTATCGACGACGACGAGTAACGTCTGATCGTCGATCAATTGATCGGCTTGAAACGCATTGACGAACCGTGTCTCGAGTTGTGGTACTTCAGCGATCTCATCCATCATCCGGCGAATCCCGCGTCCGATTTCTTCCGGTGGTAAGACGATATGTGCTTCCTTATCGTTCATTTCCGCAAGCTTCAAAATGCCGATTGCTGATCCGAGTGCATCCATGTCTGGATTCTTGTGACCCATGATCAGGACACGGCTCGATTCCTGCATTAAGTCACGAAGCGAGTTAGCGATGACCCGGGCCCGGACGCGCGTCCGTTTTTCCGTCGGATTCGTCTTACCACCGTAAAAGCGGACCTTCCCATCGCGTTTGATGACGACTTGGTCGCCACCTCGTCCCAGCGCAAGATCGAGACTCGACTGAGCCATCTGACCAAGCGCCGGAATCGGGTCACTTCCGCAACCAATTCCGATAGATAACGTCAACTGGACGCCGCGTTGACTCGTCTCTTCCCGAACCGTATCCAGAATCGTAAACTTCGATCGTTCGAGAATCCGTAGATTCTCTTCTGTCGTAACGATGAAATACCGATCGGACGCAGTCCGTTTGATATACGTCCCGTGTTCGGCTGCCCAGTGATTCAATAACTGCGTGACCCGGCTGTTCAGTTCACTGCGTAACTGATCCTCGATGCCTTGTGTCATCTCATCGTAGTTATCAAGATAGATGACACCGATGACCGTCTGATTATCGACGAGTTGTTGTTCGACTTGTGCTTCTTCCGTCATATCGAACAGGTAAAAGGTCCGGTTCTCATGATTCGAAAAGACACGATACACGGCATCGCCGATTTCAAGCGTCGCTTGATCCTCATTCGTCGCGACCATTTCGATGAATAAGGGATCGAGCTCATTGAGCGTCTGTCCCATTACTACATCATCAAAGATATCCCGCATTGGATCATTGAACCAGGTGACAAGTGTTTCCTCATCGTATAACAAAATTCCGATCGGCATGTTCGTCAACGCATCTTGTCCCGTCTCTTCGACCTGCATCGAGATTCCAGCGACGTACGTCTCCCATGCCCTGCGTGCACGACGTTCTTCGTATAGGTGCAATCCGAAGAGGAGGGCAGTCACGACGGCTCCGATGGCAGAGATGATCGGTTCGCGGACAGCGACGACGAGAAGTAGACCGACGATTAATAGATACGGAATAAAGCGAACGATACGTCGTTCGCGTTCCGGTGATACTTGTTGACCTGACTCCATCGTGTCCTCCTTATATGCTCTATAGGGTTCATTAAAATTTTTAGTAACTTGTTTATTATAACCGAAAAGCAGGAGGTGATGAAAGAGAAGCGAAAAAAAGCACCACCCTCACGCTTGAGGATGGTGCTACGAAATCAGTCAGCCACGTATGGGATTAAAGCCATTTGACGTGCGCGTTTGATTGCGATTGTAAGTGGACGTTGGTATTTCGCTGAAGTACCAGTCACACGACGTGGAAGAATCTTACCGCGTTCCGAAATGAAACGTTTGAGAAGTTCTACGTCTTTATAATCGATATGAGTGATGTGGTTCGACGTGAAGTAACATACTTTACGACGACGTTTTCCACCTGGACGACGTGCCATGTGATTAACCTCCTTTTTAACTTGGATTTTTCAGAACGATTTCCTTAGAACGGGAGATCGTCGTCTGAAAGGTCGATCGAACTACCGCCGCTGAACGGATCAGCGCCGAAGCCCGAATTCGATGAAGCGGGTGCTGGCGAGGAAGAGTTGTTCTGCTGTTGCTGTGAACCCCATCCTGCAGCATTCCCGTTTCCACCAGTAGATGAAGCGTAGCCTTCGCTACCATCCGAAGAACGGCTCGCGTTGCGTGACTCAAGGAAGCGAACGCTATCAGCGACGACTTCCGCACGGTAACGGCGTTGCCCTTCTTTATCGTCGTAGCTGCTAATCTGGAGGCGACCCTCTACACCAGCAAGACTACCTTTCTTCAAATACTGAGCAACGTTCTCTGCTTGCTTGCGCCAAACGACGCAATCGATGAAATCAGCTTCTCGCTTCCCATCTTGCCCTGTGAAAGGACGGTCACATGCGAGTGTGAATCGCGTTACCGCAATCCCGCTCTGCGTATAACGCATTTCCGGGTCACGAGTTAACCGACCGACTAAAACGACGCGGTTAATCATCAGAATCACTCTCCTGTTTCAGCTTATTTCTCGTCTTTTGTGATCATTAAGCGAACGATATCGTCACTGATCTTCATGAGACGGTCAAGTTCTTTTGTAGCTGCTGGTTCAGCAGTCACGTTAAGAAGAACGTAGAACCCTTCACGCATATCATTGATTTCGTAAGCGAAACGACGTTTACCCATTTCAGTTGTTTTATCAACTGTACCACCGTTATCAGTGAGGACTTTGTTAAAACGCTCCACTGTTGCTTTGCGTGCTTCCTCATCAAGTTCCGGACGGATGATGTAAAGTACTTCGTATTTACGCATATCTGTCACCTCCTCTTGGACTGGCGGCTCGAATGTTCGAGCAAGGAGCAATAATTCATTACTCACATTCGTTAATACTACCAAAGTATTTTGCTTTATGCAATAACGATTCGATTTCGATTAGACGTTGAAGCGGAATGTGACGACATCGCCGTCCTGGAAGACATATTCCTTACCTTCTGAACGGTAACGACCTTGTTCCTTAACTGTCGCCATGTTACCTGCAGCTGCTAGATCTTCATACGCAACGACTTCTGCACGGATGAATCCGCGTTCGAAGTCCGAGTGGATGACACCCGCACATTGTGGGGCTTTCATGCCTTTTTTAAACGTCCAAGCGCGTACTTCTTTTTCACCTGCTGTGAAGTATGTCGCAAGACCAAGTGTGCTGTACGCCGCATGGATCAATTGATCAAGACCCGACTCTTCGATTCCGAGATCGACGAGGAACTCTTGACGTTCTTCTGGCTCAAGCTCCGCAATCTCTTCTTCGATGCGAGCACAGATGACGATGACTTCTGCGCCTTCTTTTGCTGCGAACTCACGGACGAGACGAACGTTCTCATTGCTGTCTGCATCTGCGACTTCATCTTCGCCGACGTTTGCGACGTAGAGCATTGGTTTCATCGTCAACAATTGGAAGTGTTTGACGATGGCTGCTTGATCTTCATTCAATTCAGCGAGACGTGCTGGTTTCTCATCTTCGAGCAACGCTTGCACGATTTCAAGTGCTTCAAGCTCAGCCGCTGCGTTTTTATCGCGCGACTTGACTTGTTTTTGGACACGCTGAATCCGTTTTTCGACCTGCTCAAGATCTGCGAGGATCAATTCGAGGTTGATCGTCTCGATATCATCGATCGGTGAGACTCTTCCGGCCACGTGTGTGATGTTCTCATCTACGAAACAACGCACGACCTGACAGATCGCATCTACTTCACGAATGTTCGCGAGGAATTTATTTCCGAGCCCTTCCCCTTTAGACGCACCTTTTACGATACCGGCGATATCCGTGAATTCGAATGCTGTCGGGATCGTCTTTTTCGGGTTGACGAGTTCTGTCAATTTCCGAAGACGTGCATCTGGTACTTCAACGACACCGACGTTCGGGTCGATCGTTGCGAACGGATAGTTCGCTGCCTCTACACCTGCTTGTGTGATGGCGTTAAAAAGTGTTGATTTTCCTACGTTTGGTAAGCCAACGATTCCTGCTGTTAATCCCACTTGGAATTCCTCCTTTTCGGTATTTCCTAGGAAATCCGTGCTAGCGGCCGCAGTGGGTAGAATGATTACACCACGTCAGCACATCTTTCACAATTATAGATAGTTCATTTTTTTTAAGCAAGGAGCTCGACCGTCTTTTTTAATCACGCTCTAATCGAACACAATCACTTCGCTTATGAAAGACAACGAAAAAGCGGATGTGATCACGAGAATCACATCCGCTTTTTCGTCACTCTGGTAAGACTTTTTTCAATCGTTTATCAAAATCACGACGTGGCATTAAAATGCTTGCCCCGCAACCTTGACATTTGATTCGGATATCCATGCCGACCCGAATGATCTGCCATCGGTTCGTTCCACATGGATGCTGCTTCTTCATCTCAACATAATCATGGAGTTGATACGTTTTTGGAATCATCCGTCTGTCCACCATTCTTTTGTTCTGGATTCATCATGACCATCCGTGGATACGGGATCTTGATGTTTTCTTCTTCGAGTCCTTGCTTCAATTCCTTCCGGATCAGGCGACCAGCTTGGAAATGTTGCATCGGTGGTACTTCTGCCATCAAACGATAGACGACTTCTGAAGGACCAAGTGTCTGAACACCGAGCATCTGAATCGGCTCGACGAACATATCGACATACTTCTTCGTCGTCCGGTCTGCAATCTCATGCAAAACTTGTTCGACGCGTTCAAGATCCTCATCATAAGAGACTTGGACATCGACGAGTGCGAAACTGTTGTCGACCGAATAGTTCGTGACTTGTAAAATCTGACCGTTCGGGATGATGTGGATTTCTCCGTTGAGTCCTTTGAGTTTTGTCGTCCGGATACCAAGTTCCGTCACGACGCCTTCGATTACACCGACGCGTACATAATCTCCGACTTTAAACTGACGTTCGAAGATGATGAACGCTCCGGTAATGATATCTTGCACCAAGTTCTTCGCACCGAACGAAATCGCGAGACCGGCGATTCCGGCACTGGCGACGAGACCGGTGATGTTGATACCGAACTGACTGAGCACCGTCAACAACATGATGATTCCAAGTACATAGCGAATCGCATTTTGCAGTAGCTTCAACAGCGTCTCGTTCTGTCGTTGTGCTAGATAGTCCTGTTCATTGATTTTCCTGATCGTAAAGAGACGTGAGACTGCCCCAGTCAAAACGCGCGTCAACACATAGAACGCCGCGATGATGATGAGCGCAATCAGTAGTTTCATCCCAAAACGAATCCACATATCCGCATCCATTACTTGGTTGATCAATTTATCGACTTGGGCGACGGATTCTTGTACATCTTGATTGGTAGCCATTCTCTCATCCTTTCTTATTCTCTCTATTACGACAGTATACGTGATTTTAATCGAGTTTCAACCAAAGAGCCGATTTTGACGTTAGATTTCTGGAAAAACCGGGAAAGGAAAATCATCTAAGAACCCTTCACTCTTGCCAATCCACCACGACACCGACACCAAGAGAAGAAAGGATGATTTCGATGAACTTCCGCTTTCATTCGCACGAGCCCAAGCCCTATTCTTTCTTTTTAGAATATACGGAACCGTTCGCGAAAGAACGCTTAGCTGAACAATTATTCGAACAAGTCTCTGCCGTCCAAGAAAAACGTCCGATCGTACTCGTCTGCATTGGTTCTGATCGTTCAACAGGTGACTCACTCGGTCCACTCGTTGGGACATTCCTCGAGAAACAAGCGCCTGCTCATCTTCACGTCTACGGTACACTCGCTAAACCCGTCCATGCACTGAATCTCGCAGAAACCATTCATTCGATCCAAACGACACATTACCGTCCACTCGTCATCGCGATCGATGCGTGTCTCGGTCGCCTTTCAAGTGTCGGACATGTCTTTTTCTCGGAAGGTCCACTCGCACCCGGCGCCGGCGTCCAAAAAGAATTGCCTGCGGTCGGTGACTTCAACATTAAGGCTGTCGTCAACGTCAGTGGATTCATGGAGATGATGATTCTCCAGAACACACGGTTACACCTTGTTTATGAACTAGCGGAACTCGTCGCGAACAGCTTCCACTTACTTGATGCGAAACTCTCCGCTGAATCCACACGAACGACGATTTCTTTCACGCCGCGTTCAATGTAAGCAAAAAGAAGCGAACCGTCGCCCGGATCGCTTCTTTTTAGTGATCCGATTCAGGTAACAACAAGTCGAGCAACCGGTTAAGGTCGTCTTCGTCTGTAAAATCGATCTCGAGTTTCCCTGCTTGTTTTCCTTGTTTAATCCGTACCGTCGCCCCGTATTTTTCGCGAAGTGATTCCTCGACGAATTGAACAGCGGTCGCTTGCTGCGGACGGACGGATTCCTTTCGCTCCCGAAGCGCCTGCTCTAACCGACGGACGTTCCAGTTCTCCGCCATGACCCGTTCTGCCATCTGTTCGATCTTCTTTGGATGTTTCAGCGATAGGAGCGCGCGGGCATGTCCCATCGACAACCGTTCGTCCATGACCGCTTGTTGAACGAGCAATGGCAACTGTAACAGTCGAAGGCTGTTCGTAATGTGCGAACGACTTTTCCCGACACGCTGTGCAAGCTCTGCTTGCGTAATGCCGAATTCCTCGATCATCTCCGCATACGCCATCGCTTCTTCAATCGCGGATAAGTCCGCTCGTTGGATGTTTTCAATCAAGGCGAGTTCCATGACGCGTGTCTCGTCTGCTTCAATCACAAGGACCGGCACACGTTCGAATCCTGCGCGACTTGCTGCCTGATAGCGCCGTTCACCGGCGATGATTTCATAGTAGCCATCACGTGGTCGAACGACGATCGGTTGGATCATCCCGTGACGAACGAGCGATTGGGCTAACTCTTCTAATGCTTTTTCATTGAATCGTTTCCGAGGTTGAGTCGGATTCGGGCGAATCGCCCGAACAGGTAATTCATTCACGTGTTTTCTCTCCTAAACGTAGCGGAAGGCACGACCGCTTATTCCGGACGTGCCTTCACGATGCGAATTCGCACCTCTACATATTCTTCGCAATCGACTTCTTCTTTTTCGATCGTCAATCCAGTCTGCTCGATCATATCGACGGAATCCCGCAAGGTGTTTAACGCGATCCGTGTATCTCGTGCAAAGCTTTTATGACGTTTTTTCTTCGGTGGCTGTGGTGTCATCAATCGTTCCACCCGGCGCTCCGTCTCCTTGACGTTCCATTCCCGTTCCAGAATTTCAGCGAGTACCGTTACTTGTAACGCTTCATCCTTGAGCGGCAATAGCGCACGGGCATGACGCTCCGTGATCGTCCGTTGCTTCAATGCTTCCCGGACATCGGTTGGCAATCGCAGCAAACGTAATTTGTTGGCAATCGTCGATTGACTACGTCCGAGCTTACGCGCTAACACTTCTTGCGTGATGTCTTGTAATGCAAGCAAACGCTCATAGGCTTCTGCTTCTTCGATTGGTGTCAAATCTTCGCGTTGCAGATTTTCAATCAATGCCAAGGAAGCAGTCGTCTCGTCCGTCATCTCTTTGACGATGGCAGGAATCGTTTCCCAACCAAGCGAGCGCACTGCTCGGTACCGTCGTTCTCCGGCAATGATTTCGTATCCTGTTCCTTGTTTTCGAACGACGATCGGCTGGAGTAACCCATGCTCTTCGATCGTAACCGCTAGTTCTTCAATTCGGTCCCCGTCAAACACAGTCCGTGGTTGGAACTGGTTCGCGACAAGTTCTGTCAATGGTAATTCCTGAACCGTCTCTTGTGGGTCAAGCTCGATCGTAGCAGGTTTACCGAGCAGTTTGGCAATTGCATTTCTCACGTTGGCGCACCTCACCTTTATCAGTCATCGTTTCACGTGAAACGGTGTTTAGCTTAATGGATCTTTCGCAGGCGTACCCGCTTTACGCGGATATTTCCCGGGTGTTGTTCGTTTTTTATCTACAATAACGATATTACGCTCACTTTCCTCGCCTGGCAATTGGAACTGGAAACTTTCCCGTAAATTCCCACCGAGTACTTTCAAGGCAATCGCACCATCCTCGAGCTCTTCAGTGACTTTCGCTGCCTTTAAGGCAACGAATTGTCCTCCGACTTTCGCAAGTGGTAGGCAATATTCCGCGAGAACGGACATCCGGGCGACCGCACGTGCGGTCACGACGTCAAACCGTTCGCGGAATTGTTTATTTTTACCGAACTCTTCTGCGCGTCCATGATGGAACGCGACACCTTCGAGTCCGAGTTCCGTCGCCAAATGATTCAGGAAGCCGATTCGTTTATTGAGTGAATCGACGATCGTCACTTGAAGGTGCGGGAACATGATCTTGATCGGCAGACTCGGGAAACCGGCGCCCGCTCCGACATCACAAACCGTCGTGACCGTCGTGAAATCAAAATAGAACGCTGCTGTGATCGAGTCATAGAAGTGCTTTAAATAAACATCTTCTTCATCGGTGATCGCAGTCAGGTTCATCTTTTCATTCCACTCGACTAGCAGTTCATAATACCGCTTGAATTGATGCAACTGATGTTCTGAAACCTCAAGTCCCTGTGCTGCCAATGCTGTTACGAATTGCTGTTGGTTCATCTCGTTCACTCCGCAGTCAATGCGTATTGGCCTTGTTCGATATAGACAAGCAGGATTGAGATATCAGACGGGTTAACCCCTGAAATCCGGGATGCTTGTCCGATCGAGAGCGGACGCACTTGGTTTAGTTTTTGTTTCGCTTCAATCGCTAATCCACTGATCGCATCGTAATCGAGACGATCCGGAATCCGTTTTTGCTCCATCCGCATCATTTTTTCGACTTGATCGAGTTGTTTATCGATGTAGCCGGCATATTTGACTTGGATTTCGACTTGTTCTGCTGCTTCTGCAGACAATGGTGTTTCCGGTGGTGTCATCTGCGCAATCATCGCATATGTGATTTCCGGGCGTTTCAGCAACGTGATCGCATGCAAGGCTTCCTTAAGTGGCGATGCACCGATCGCTTCTAGCTGTGCATTCACGTCCGGTGTCGCTTTGATGACGACCTTCTCAAGACGTTTCATCTCAAGACGGATTTGCTCTTGTTTGTCGAGCAACTTCGCTTGGCGTTCTTCCGAGATCAAACCGAGTTCATGTCCGATTTCCGACAGACGAAGATCCGCATTATCATGACGGAGCAACAAGCGGTACTCGGCACGTGACGTCAAGAGGCGGTACGGTTCGTTCGTACCTTTCGTGACGAGATCATCGATCATGACACCGATATAGCCTTGTGAACGTGACAAGATGAGTGGTTCTTTGCCTTGGACTTGTAGTCCGGCATTGATTCCTGCCATGATCCCTTGTCCCGCTGCTTCCTCATAACCACTTGTTCCGTTGATTTGACCCGCTGTGAACAAACCAGGAACACGTTTTGTTTCGAGCGTTGGCCAGAGTTGTGTCGGAATGACGGCATCGTACTCAATCGCGTAACCGGGACGCATCATTTCTGAATTCTCAAGCCCAGGAATCGAGCGGAGAATATCGTGTTGAACGTCTTCCGGTAAACTTGTTGATAACCCTTGCACGTAGACTTCTTCCGTATCGCGACCTTCTGGCTCAAGGAAGATTTGGTGACGCGGTTTATCGTTGAACCGGACGACCTTATCTTCGATCGATGGACAATAACGGGGACCTGTCCCTTTAATCATCCCGGAGAACATCGGTGAACGGTGCAGGTTCGCATCGATCAACTGGTGCGTATACTCCGTCGTATACGTCAACCAGCATGGAATTTGTTCCGTGATCATCTGAGTCGTTTCATGACTAAACGGAAGCGCTACTTCGTCACCTGGTTGAATCTCTGTCTTCGAGTAATCGATCGTTTTCCCGTCGATTCGTGGTGGTGTACCTGTCTTGAAACGTGCGAGCTCAAATCCAAGTTCTTCAAGATGTTTCGATAGATTGATCGATGGCATCTGATTGTTCGGACCACTCTCGTACGACAATTCACCGATGATGATTTTCCCGCGCATGAACGTTCCGGTCGTGATGATGACCGCTTTCGCCCGGTACTCCGCCCCTGTATTCGTGACGACACCGACGCAACGTCCTTCTTCATCGATCAACAACCGTTCGACGAGCGCTTGACGCAAGAGAAGATTCGGCTCATCCTCAAGCGCTTTTTTCATCCGGTTTTGGTATTCGAATTTATCCGCCTGTGCGCGTAATGCTCGCACGGCAGGTCCTTTTGACGTGTTTAACATTTTCATTTGAATATACGTTGCATCGATCGCGCGTGCCATTTCACCACCGAGCGCATCGATTTCCCGGACGACGATCCCTTTTGCAGGACCACCGATCGACGGGTTGCAATACATGAATCCAACCATGTCGGGATTCATTGTCAACATGACCGTTTTCGAGCCCATTCGTGCCGCAGCAAGAGAGGCTTCGATGCCGGCATGTCCGGCTCCGACGACGATGACGTCGAATTCACCTGCTTGATAAGCCATAGTACTGGTTCCTCCTTCTTATTCCACACGCAGTCGTCTTGGATTATTTCCCGAGACAAAACTGCGAAAACAACTGATCCAATAAACTATCCTGTGCTGTATCTCCATTGATTTCGCCGAGCGTGTCCCATGCCCGTCGTAAATCGATCTGTACCATATCGATCGGCATCGCTGCTTCTGCTGCACCGAGGGCATCTTCAATCATTTGACTCGCGCGTTTGATCAGCTGGATGTGTCGTGCATTCGAGACGTACGTCATATCTTGGCTCTCGACACCCTGTTCAAAGAACAGACTCGCAATCGCCGCTTCAAGATCGTTGACGCCTGCTTCTTCGAGCAAGGACGTCGTAACGATCGGTCGACCATCGGCAAGCTCCGTGACACGCGCTAAGTCAATCTGTTGCGCCAAGTCACTCTTGTTGACGATGATGATTGCGTTCATCCCTTTAATCGCTTCAAACAGCAAGACATCCTCATCCGTCAGGACATCGTTCCCGTTGAGGACGAGTAAGATCAAATCGGCCGTCTTTAAAGCCTGGCGTGATTTTTCGACACCCATCCGTTCGACGATATCTTCCGTCTCTCGAATCCCTGCCGTATCAATCAACTTTAGTGGTACACCACGAACATTGACGTACTCCTCGATCGTATCGCGTGTCGTTCCCGCGATATCCGTGACGATAGCCTTCGCTTCTTGCACCAATGTGTTGAGCAAAGACGATTTACCGACGTTCGGACGACCGATGATTGCTGTGGATAACCCTTCACGAAGGATTTTTCCTTGGCGTGCCGTTGTTAATAACTCTGCTAGAATCGCGCGGACAGCACCCGCGTCACGTTCGACGATCTGTTGTGTCATCTCTTCTGCATCATATTCCGGGTAATCGATGTTGACTTCGATGGCAGCAATCGTCTGCAACAGTTGTTGACGTAAGTCTTGGACGAGTTTTGAGAGACGCCCTTCAATTTGACTGACGGCGACATGCATCGCTCGATCCGTCTTCGCGCGGATCAGATCCATGACAGCTTCCGCCTGCGACAAATCGATTCGTCCGTTCAAGAACGCGCGTTTCGTGAATTCACCCGGTTCCGCTAATCGGACTTCCGGTTGTGCGAGGATGAGTTCGAGGACACGATTGACCGCGACGACTCCTCCATGACAATTCAATTCGATGACATCTTCACGTGTGAACGTCTTTGGTGCGCGCATGACACTCACCATTACTTCATCGACGACACGGTCCGCCTCGTGATCGACCAATTTCCCGTAATGAATCGTATGGGTTGGTACTTCCGTCAAGCGGTTGGTTCCTTTATAGACGCGGTCGGCTACAGTGACTGCATCAGGACCTGATAAGCGCACGATCGCAATCGCCCCTTCTCCCATCGGCGTCGAAATCGCGGCAATCGTATCAAATTCCATCATCCGTTCTTCCACCTCGTTTTTCTTCTGTCTTTTTATGAGTATTTAATCCTTAATCGTTGCAATGGGTATAACGAAACAACTATACACGAAATGACGCAAAAGAAAAAGAGCGACACTCTGTCAAAACAAAGCGTCGCTCTTCACGTATTAGCGTTTCTTTTTCGATTTTTTAGGAGCCGGTGCTGCTTGTGCCGCTTCTTTTTCACGTTTAGCAGCCATTGCCGCTTCCGTCTGCAACTTAATCTTTTCACGCATTGGTTTCATGATGACGATCGTGACGATGATCGAGAAGATGTAACCGACGACCCAGTAAAGCGAAAGGGCAGAAGGGAGTGTGACCCCCATGATGAAGATCATGATCGGGAAGACGTAGAGCATGATTTTCATTTGTGGGTTGTCTTCTTGACCTGCCATCGAGATCTTTTGTTGCAGATACGTCAGTACCGCAGACATGATCGGCAAGATGAAGAATGGATCCGGTTTACCAAGGTCGAACCAGAGGAATGTGTGTTGGAAAATAGCCGGTGTATAAATGATGGCGTTATAGAACGCGATCAAGATCGGCATTTGGATCAAGATCGGTAAACAGCCTGCGAGTGGATTGACGTTGTGCTCTTGGTAGAGCTTCATCATTTCCTGTTGCAATTTCTGTTGCGTCTCTTGGTCTTTTGAGCTGTATTTCTCACGAAGCTTCATCATTTCAGGTTGAATGACTTGCATTCCACCCATACTCTTCGTTTGTTTGATCATCAATGGAAGGATGACAAGACGAACGAGAAGTGTCGTAATGATGATTCCGATACCGTAATCACCGCTAAAGAACTGTGAAATCTCACGAATCAACCACGCCATCGGCCAAACGAAGTAATGTTTCCAAAAACCTTCTGTGTCTGCTGTGATCGGTTCACCAGTACCATACGAACTAGGTGTACAGCCGGATAACACGATCGCGAGCACGGACATGAGTCCGAGAGTTAACCAAATCTTAGTTCTCTTGTTCATAATTCCTCCTAGAAATTGTTTACGCTTTGTCGAACGCCATCTTCTTCTATAGTAAGGCAAGGAAAGGGAGCGCCGTACAAATCAACAGGATACATTGCTACGATTCATTTTTTTGATCGCATCCAGACACCGGAACGTTTAAGCACGTGACGGAGACTGTCAGCCACTTCTTGCGCGGTCATCTTCGCGGCCGGATTGCGCGCGATGATCACCAAATCATAATTCGGGGCAATCGAGGCTTCATGCTGCTGGCATGCTTCCCGAAGATACCGTTTCACCTGATTCCGGACGACGGCATTCCCGATTTTCTTACTGACGGATAAACCAACCCGAAAGTGAGTCTGTTGCTCCTTTTTCAAGGCATACACGACAAATTGCCGATTTGCGACAGAGGCTCCTTTAGTAAACACCGCTTGGAACTCCTTGTCTTTCTTGACGCGGTATTCCTTCTTCACCTTATTCACACTCCATCCTGACACTACGAAAATTCGTCGTCTCTCATCATATCATAGAATAAACATGCGACGCGATAGGGCGCATGTGACAAAAGCACGAACACACGAAAAAACATAAAAAAAATCACCTCGGATCATGCCCGAAGTGATGGATGCATCAATGCATTAGACAGTCAAGGCTTTGCGGCCCTTAAGACGGCGAGCAGCCAAGATACGGCGGCCACTCTTCGTAGCCATACGCGCACGGAATCCGTGAACTTTTTTACGCTTACGGTTGTT
Source organism: Exiguobacterium sp. UBA3491 (assembly GCF_002377745.1). Classification (NCBI taxonomy): domain Bacteria; kingdom Bacillati; phylum Bacillota; class Bacilli; order Caryophanales; genus Exiguobacterium; species Exiguobacterium sp. UBA3491. The sequence continues at coordinate 10,963 of NZ_DFQK01000017.1, read as the reverse complement.
TGGGTTGAAAGTTGGTTTCATTCGTCTGCACCTCCTTTAAAAGATCTTTATAACCAATTGTTATTTTCTACTTTAAGGCAGTCTTGTACATTATATAAACTGATTGTGGCATTGTCAATGAAAGTTCAGAAGATTTCTTGTCCTGCTTAAGGGATTTCTGGTTTGAAAACAGGCGATAGGATTCGACTGCGCAAACTCTATTACGCGATAGAATGCGTGTGGATCATGGAGGGGATGTTTGTAGACTTATCCACCTATCCACAGACTTATCCACATTATCCACACTTTCCGTGGATAACTCTTCACTTTGTCTACGATAGTATTTTTTAAAATCGACGTCAATCCTCGATTTTGGATTTCCTTTTTCCACTTCTTTTGTGTTTTGTGAATAACTCTTTTTTAACGCTTCCTCTTTCAAAAAGTTATCCACCTCTTATCCACAATTTATCCACACTATCCACAGCTTGTGGGTAACTACCTGTGGACGATTGAATTTACTTGTGGATAAATCATTCCAACCATTGCCAGAGCTCATTTCTTTTGATACACTAATTGTGCATAACACGATCCTGATTTGCTTAGGACCAAACAAGTTATACACACCCTGTGGATAACTTTATACACAGATTCAATTGCCTGTGGATAACGTTATCCACAGTTTTTACGTTATGGGGATAAGTCGAGTTTCTTCATTAACTTTGTCTGTGTATAAGCCTGTGTACAAATTTTTTCTATCTTGATAAAAAAAGGGGGGTATTTATGAAAAACGCTGCCGAACTTTGGCATAATGTCTTATCTGTGATTGAGGAAGAGGAACGAACACCGAAAGCCAGTTATGATATGTGGTTGAAGTCCACAGAAGGCGTTACGCTAAATGGAACGACTTTACTCGTTTCAGCACCGGCTGCATTTACGGTGACGTGGCTTGAGCGCCAGTACTTATCTTTACTTGAAGACACAGTTGAGGAAGTAACCGGAAGCCGACTCGATATTCAGTTCATCGAAGAGGGACAAGCGAAGAAAATGCTCGATCGACAAGAAGAGGAACGGATCGAAGCAACACCGGCTCCGAAATCGCGTCCATTGAACACGCGCAAACCGACAGATGAACTGACGATGAGTGAACTTGGACAATTGAATGAGAAGTACACGTTCGATACATTTGTCATCGGATCGGGGAACCGTTTTGCACACGCCGCTTCACTGGCTGTTGCTGAAGCACCTGCTAAAGCATATAATCCGCTTTTCATCTACGGTGGCGTTGGTCTTGGCAAAACCCATCTGATGCATGCCATCGGACAGTACGTTCAAGATCAAAATCTTGGGACACGGATTGCCTATGTCTCTTCTGAACGCTTTACGAATGACTTTATTAACTCCATCCGTGATAATAAGACGGTTGAGTTTCGAAATAAATACCGTAACATCGATGTCCTCTTAATTGATGACATCCAGTTCCTTGCGGGCAAAGAACAGACGCAAGAAGAGTTTTTCCACACATTTAATGCACTGCATAACGATCAAAAACAAATCATCATCTCAAGCGATCGACCACCAAAAGAGATTCCAACGCTTGAAGATCGGCTCCGTTCTCGTTTTGAATGGGGATTGATTACCGACATCACGCCACCGGATCTCGAGACACGGATTGCGATCTTACGGAAAAAGGCGAATGCTGAACAGCTTGATGTCTCAAACGAAGTCATGCTCTACATCGCGAGTCAGATTGATACGAATATCCGTGAGCTCGAAGGAGCGTTGACGCGTGTCATCGCTTATGCGAATCTCGTCGGACGACCGATTGATCCAAATGTCGCTGCAGAAGCCTTGCATAACATCATGCCAGTCGCCGAACCGCGTAAAGTCACGATTCGTGACATCCAGGAGTCGGTCAGTAAGCATTTCAACTTGCCGTTTGATGATCTTAAGGCGAAGAAACGGACGAAATCGATTGCCTTTCCACGTCAAATCGCGATGTATCTTTCGCGTGAGATGACGGAAAGCTCATTACCGAAGATTGGGGAGGAATTTGGAGGACGCGACCATACGACCGTCATCCATGCCCATGAAAAGATCAGTATGTTGATCAAATCAGACGGTGAAACAGGAAAAGTCATCGAACAAATCAAGCATGAGTTAAAGCATTCGTAAAACTGTGGATAAACATGTGGATAAAGTAGGGTGGTTATCCACAACTTATCCACACCGTTTTTGGCTCTATATCAAGTTATCCACCGACTTATCCACACTATCCACAGCCCCTAAGACTATTATTAAAAAAATATATTATTATGTTATGATGGGCGCATGCCCATTATTTTCGAGAGGAGTCTAACGACGATATGCATATCACCATTCAACGCGAAGCTTTAATTCAAGCAGTACAAGATGTAGCCAAAGCGGTCTCATCCCGCACGACGATTCCGATTCTGACAGGGATCAAACTCGAAGCTCATGGAGATGGCATGACGCTGACAGGAAGCGATACAGAAATCTCGATTGAACGGACGATCTATGCAGAAGAGAACGGAACGTCTTATGTCACGGTCCACCGTGCTGGTAGTGTCGTCTTGAATGCTCGCTTCTTCGGCGATATCGTCAAAAAGATGCCAAAAGACGAAGTGACACTTGAAGTCTCACCGAACTTCATGACACGGATTCAGTCAGGAACAGCGGAATTCCATTTGAACGGTCTTGATCCAGATGAGTTCCCACGTCTTCCACAAGTCGATGGGGGACAACGTTTCCGTTTACCGGCTGATCTCTTACGGTCGATGATTCGTCAAACAAGCTTTGCTGTCGCTGTTCAAGAAACACGTCCTGTTCTCACAGGTGTGAACTTCTCAGCCGACAAAGGTATCTTGACGTGTGTCTCAACGGATAGTCACCGTTTAGCCCTTCGTCGTGCTCAGTTTGAGACAGATACGGATATCTCGTTCCAGAACGTCATCGTTCCTGGTAAGAGCTTAAATGAATTATCGAAGTTACTTGGGGATGGTCATGTGGATATTACGATCACGAACCAACAAATCTTGTTCAAGATGAAACACGTTCTCTTCTTCTCGCGTCTACTTGACGGAAACTATCCGGATACATCACGTTTGATTCCAGAAGAGTACCGGACAGCTGTCCGCATGAACGCGAAAGAATTGCTCCAAGCGATCGATCGCGCGTCACTGCTCGCACGTGAGGACCGTAACAACGTCATCAAGTTTGCAGCTGAAGGAACGACAGCGGTCGAGATTTCTTCGCATTCACCAGAAGTCGGGAAAGTCTCGGAGCAAGTCAGCATCCTTTCGCTTGAAGGCGAAGAACTGAAAATCTCGTTCAACTCGAAGTACATGATGGATGCCTTAAAGGCGCTTGACGCGACAGATATCGAAATCCAGTTCACGGGTTCGATTCGTCCATTCATCTTGCATCCGGTTGATCAAGATAACGTCTTGCAACTGATTCTTCCAGTCCGGACGGCGTAAGCATCAACATAAAACACGTGACAAGACGGGTTCGATCGTTTCGACATCGGACCCGTCTTTTTCGTATACCGTATATACGTTCGGGAATTTTGCTAAATCGTTCAATATTTAGTACAATAAAGAGTACGTCATTTATAATATGTAGGTAGGAGGAGTCAATCCATGCAAGAAATCAGAATTACAACGGAATATGTCACATTAGGGCAGTTCCTGAAACTGTCGGATATCATCTCAAGCGGAGGGCAAGCCAAACCGTTTTTAGCAGAGGTGCCAATTCTAGTCAACGGCGAAGTCGATCAGCGACGTGGTCGTAAATTACGGGATGGAGACATCATTGATGTAGAAGACTACGGTCAGTTCATCATCAAGAACGAGGGTAACTAACGTGCGGCTGGATTCAGTCCGACTCAGTCATTATCGCAACTATGACGCACTCGAACTGTCATTCTCCGAAAAGACGAATGTTCTGATTGGTGAAAATGCACAAGGGAAGACGAACTTATTGGAAGCGATCTATGTTCTCGCTCTCGCGAAGTCTCACCGGACGACACATGACAAGGAACTGATTGGTTGGGACCAGGAGACGGCGCGCGTCGAAGGACGTGTCGTCAAACGAACAGGTTCTCATGTCCAGGAGATCGTCATCTCGGGTCGCGGGAAAAAAGCAAAACTAAATCATCTAGAGCAACGACGCTTGAGTGATTATGTCGGGGCACTGAACATCGTTTTATTCGCCCCGGAAGATTTGCATATCGTCAAAGGCAGTCCACAAGTCCGCCGGCGGTTTCTCGATATGGAGATCGGTCAAGTCAGCCCGGTCTATTTGCATGAATTGAGTCAGTATCTGAAAGTGTTGAAGCAACGCAACGCATTGCTGAAACAACTGTCCATGAAGGGAGGAGACGAGACCTTCCTTGATATCTTGACGGAGCAAATGATTACGCTAGCCGTTAAAATCGTTCAGCGCCGCCATCATTTCATGGCCCAACTCGAAAAGTGGGCACGACCGATTCATGACGGAATTAGTCGTGGACAGGAAGAACTCGCGCTCATCTATCGTTCGGACACATTTGGCAATGAATTACTCGATGTCGAAGGAATGACTGCGTCCTACACGCAGAAGTTTGGTAAAATAAAAGAAAATGAAATCCGAAGAGGAGTTACGTTGTTTGGACCACATCGCGATGACTTTGAGATGGAAGTCAATGGACGAAACGTCCAAACGTATGGTTCACAAGGACAACAACGAACAGCAGCCCTCTCGTTAAAACTTGCAGAGATCGAATTGATTCACGAGGAAGTCGGAGAGTATCCACTTCTTCTACTCGACGATGTCTTATCCGAGCTTGATGATCATCGTCAAACACATTTGCTCGATACGATGCAACAAAAGGTCCAGACGATCCTGACGACGACAAGCGTCGATGGGATTGCGCATGAAACGATCAACCAAGCGAAGTTGTTCCACGTGAAACAAGGGACGGTCGATTTGGAAGAGACATCATATAAAGAAACAGTAGGTGAGAAAACCGATGAGTAATCATGAAGATATGGAATTGGAACAAGGATACGGTGCCGATCAGATTCAAGTTCTTGAAGGATTAGAAGCAGTACGTAAACGTCCAGGGATGTATATCGGCTCGACGGCATCAAAAGGTCTCCATCACCTCGTATGGGAGATCGTCGATAACTCGATCGATGAGGCGCTCGCAGGATACTGTGACACGATCAAAGTCACGATCGAACCAGGGAACTCGATCTTAGTCGAGGATAACGGACGCGGTATTCCAGTCGACATTCAAGAGAAGATGGGTCGTCCTGCCGTTGAGGTCATCCTGACAGTCCTCCACGCCGGTGGTAAATTCGGCGGCGGCGGATATAAAGTATCGGGTGGATTACACGGTGTTGGGGCCTCAGTCGTTAACGCCCTGTCGACGAAACTTGAAGTATTCGTCAAACGGAATGAAAAGCTGTATTACCAAGCGTACCATCGCGGTGTACCAGCGCAAGACCTCGAAGTGATTGGAACATCAGAAGAGACCGGAACGACGATTCGTTTCTTCCCAGACGGTGAGATTTTCCAAGAAACGCTCGAGTATGACTACGATTTGCTAGCGACACGCCTGCGGGAACTTGCTTTCTTAAACAAAGGCTTGAAGATCATCATCACGGACGATCGTGCGGATGAGCCGATGACGCGTAGTTTCCACTACGAAGGTGGGATTAAATCTTACGTCGAACACTTAAACCGTTCAAAAGAAGTCGTTCACGCAGAACCTGTCTACGTACACGGCACAAAAGACGGCATCGAAGTCGAAGTTGCACTTCAGTACAACGATGGATTTGCGTCAAACATCTACTCGTTCACGAACAACATCCCGACGCATGAGGGTGGTACGCACGAGACCGGCTTCAAGACAGCTTTGACACGCGTCATCAATGATTACGCGAAAAAGTTCGGTCTGATGAAGGATGCAGACGGTACACTGTCCGGTGAAGACGTACGGGAAGGGATGACAGCGATCGTTTCCGTCAAGCACCCGAACCCGCAGTTCGAAGGACAGACGAAGACGAAACTCGGGAATTCCGACGCACGTACGGTCACGGATTCGCTCTTCTCTGGTGCATTTGAGCAATTCATGCTTGAAAATCCGACGAACGCACGCGCAATCGTCGAAAAAGGGATGATGGCGTCGCGCGCCCGGATGGCAGCGAAACGCGCACGTGAATTGACACGCCGTAAAGGTGTTCTTGAAGTCAGCTCGCTTCCAGGTAAACTGGCCGACTGTTCGTCACGTGATGCGTCGATTTCCGAATTGTATATCGTTGAGGGTGACTCAGCGGGTGGTTCTGCGAAATCCGGACGTGATCGTCATTTCCAAGCAATCTTACCGATTCGCGGTAAAATCTTGAACGTTGAGAAAGCACGTCTTGATAAGATTCTTGGAAGCGATGAGATCCGGACGATCATCACGGCACTCGGGACAAGTATTGGTTCTGAGTTCAATATCGAGAAGGCACGCTACCACAAAGTCATCATCATGACCGATGCCGATGTCGATGGTGCCCACATCCGGACACTCTTGTTGACGTTCTTCTACCGTTACATGCGTCCGCTTGTCGAGCATGGATACGTCTATATCGCTCAGCCACCGCTATACGGAATCAAACAAGGGAAGAACATCACGTACGTGCACAACGAACGTGAATTGACAGAGGCGCTTGCAGCGCTTCCTGAAAACGCACGGTACGATATTCAGCGCTACAAAGGTCTTGGAGAGATGGATCCAGAGCAGCTTTGGGAAACGACGATGGATCCAAGTGGTCGTCAAATGTTGCGTGTCGAGCTTCAAGATGCGATCGAAGCGGATGAAGTCTTCGATATCTTGATGGGAGATCAGGTCAAACCACGACGCGACTTCATTCAATCTCACGCACATTACGTCAAGAACCTGGATATTTAACGCTGAACAGAGAGGGTGGCCAGAAGCATGTCCGAACAAAATCACGGAATCATCAAGGATATTAATATCAGTCAAGAGATGCGTACGTCCTTCATGGACTACGCGATGAGCGTCATCGTCGCACGTGCTCTTCCGGACGTACGGGACGGTTTAAAACCCGGACACCGCCGGATTCTCTATGCGATGAACGACCTCGGTATTCGTGCCGATAAACCACATAAAAAGTCTGCCCGTATCGTCGGGGAAGTCATCGGTAAGTATCACCCGCACGGGGATTCTGCCGTCTATGACACGATGGTCCGCATGGCGCAAGATTTCAGCTATCGTTATGAACTCGTCGATGGACACGGAAACTTCGGTTCAGTCGATGGAGACTCGGCGGCTGCGATGCGATATACGGAAGCTCGTATGTCAAAAATCGCAATGGAAATCGTTCGCGATATCAACAAAAACACAGTTGACTTCAAAGATAACTACGATGGTTCGGAACGCGAACCGGAAGTCTTACCGTCGCGCTTCCCGAACTTGCTCGTCAACGGTTCAAGCGGGATCGCGGTCGGGATGGCAACAAACATTCCGCCGCATCAGTTAGGTGAGGTCATCGATGGTGTCTTAGCACTGTCTCACGATCCCGAAATCACGATTCAAGAATTGATGCAGCACATTCCGGGACCTGATTTCCCAACGGCTGGTGAAATTCTTGGTCGTAGCGGGATTCGTCGCGCATATGAAACAGGACGTGGCTCCATCATCGTCCGTGCGAAAGCAGAAATCGAACAGACGAAAAAAGACCGCGAACGGATCATCGTGACGGAGTTGCCTTATCAGGTCAACAAAGCCCGCCTCGTTGAAAAGATTGCCGATCTCGTCCGCGAGAAAAAAATCGAAGGCATCACCGATTTACGGGATGAGTCAGATCGCCGCGGTATGCGGATCGTCATGGAAGTCCGTCGTGATGCGAATGCAAGTGTCATCTTAAACAACTTGTATAAACAGACGTCGATGCAAACGACGTTTGGTGTCAACATGCTTGCGATTGTCGGAGGGCGTCCAAAAACATTGACGCTTAAAGAAATGCTCTATCATTACCTCGAGCATCAAAAAGAAATCGTTCGTCGTCGGACACAGTTCGATCTCGAAAAAGCAGAAGCACGTGAACACTTGCTCGCTGGTCTACGGATTGCGCTTGATCATTTGGATGAAGTCATTCAAATCATTCGCGGGAACCGGACAGCGGACGCAGCACGTGAACAGTTGATGGAGCGTTTTGCGTTATCTGAGAAACAATCACAAGCGATTCTCGATATGCGCTTACAACGCCTGACAGGTCTTGAGCGGGAAAAAATTGAAGCAGAGTATGACGAAATCATGCAATTGATCGCGGAACTGAACCGCATCCTTGCGAGTGAAGAAGTCTTGCTTGATTTGATCCGGACAGAACTCGAGGAGTTGAAGGAACGTTTCAACGACGAGCGTCGGACGGAAATCCGGATGGATCATATCGAATTCGAAGATGAAGACTTGATTCCGGAACAAGATATCATCATCACGTTGACAAGCAGTGGTTATATCAAACGGATGACGACGGATTCGTACCGGACACAGCGCCGCGGTGGACGTGGCGTTCAAGGAATCGGAACGAACGACGAGGATTACGTTACGCGTCTCTTATCTTGTTCGACGCATGATACGATTCTATTCTTTACGAACCGCGGGAAAGTCTACCGGATTCGTGGATACGAAGTACCGGAGATGAGCCGGACATCAAAAGGTGTGCCGATCATCAACCTCATCCAAATTGAACGCGATGAAAAGGTCGAGACGATGATTCCAGTCAACTTCAAACGTTATCTTGAGGAGCAACAAGCAACTGAAGCACCTGTCGAGGTGGTTGAAGGAGAGATTGAAGAGACGGAAGAAGCGCTCGAAACGGAAGAAGTCGTTCAAGATGAGCAAAAATCATTGATCTTCATGACACGTAAAGGACGCGTCAAACGTTCACCGTTGTCCGCATATGCCCGGATCAACAAAAATGGTTTGATTGCGATTCGGTTGTTTGAAGACGATGAATTGACATCTGTTCGTCTTGCATCGACGGATGATGAAGTCTTTGCTGTTTCAACAAGCGGGAAAGCGATTCGTTTCCCAATCACGAATGTCCGCTCGATGGGACGTGGTGCTCGTGGTGTCAAAGCGATGACGTTACGCCCAGACGATTTCGTCGTCGGGATGGAACTTGCACGTGATGCACAAGATGTTCTGGTTATTACGGAAAAAGGATTCGGTAAACGAACACCGATGACCGAGTTCCGTAGTCAATCGCGTGGTGGGAAAGGATTGATCGCGAGTAAGGTAACAGATCGCGTCGGTCAAATCGTTGCCATGCGAATCGTTGATGTCGATGATGACATCATGATCATGACAGAGAGCGGTATCGTCATTCGGACAGACTCGCAATACATTTCACGTGTCGGCCGCAACACCCAAGGGGTGAAGGTCATTCGAATTGAAGAAGGTGACCGTGTTGCAACGGTTGCGAAACTGAAACGAGAAGAAACCGATGAAACGGAAGAAGATACGGATCTTGTATCAGAAGAGAATGTAGTCGAATCGGATACTTCAGAAGAAGTGGAGGAGTAAGCAAGACGTTAGTAAGGAAGCAGCAGAGTGATACCACTCTGCTGCTTTTATCTACATATATAGAAAGAAGAGAAAGGAACGAAGCGATATGCGAGTGGCAAGTGATCAATTACGCATCGGGGATCGTTTAACCGAATCGATCTACTTACATACAGATCATCCGATCGTAGAAGCAGGGAAAAAAATTGGAACCGACGAGTTACGACGAATCCAACGGTTTTTGATTAAAGAAGTCACCATCGAGGATCGTCCTGATCTTGTCGAAGGTGAAAAGACACAGATTGAAACAGTGGCTGCGCAGATAGAACATCCTTTTGAAGAGTTCATTCGCTCCTATAATAAAGTCTTCATGTCATGGGAACAGGGGATGAAGCCAAATGTGTATGAAGCTTTGAGCTGGGTCAAACAGTCCGTCCCGGAACAAATTACGAGACAAGATGTTCTGCCATTCTTCCTTGAACGGGGAACGGAAGCTTACACTGTGCGACATGCCATTTATCGAGGAGCAGTTGCCCAAATGCTTGCTGAAGCAGTCAGAAAAGAACGGAAAATGATCCATGAGCTGTGGACGGCATCTTATTTTGCGGATTACGGACTAGCGCGGATCATGGAATGGCGTCACACGAAACGTTATGAAGCGATGCAACAAGAAATTTTTCAACGTCACCCGGCAATGGCATATCAAGTCTTGCAAAAGGAGACGATTATCTCTGACACGGTAAATCGTTTGATTGTTCAACATCATGAACGTTTAGATGGATCTGGTTATCCTCTAAAGGTAAAAGGTGATAAGATTGCAGATCATGCTCGATTGTTCATTGTAGCGGATGTTTTTGCTGCAATGACAAGTTGGCGCCCATACCGGGAAGCGTATACGCCGTTTGACGCATATCGTCATTTAAAAGCGCGACCGATGCAATATTGTTCAAAATATGTATTATTGCTTGGACAGTTACTTCTACCGATTGAAGTCGGTGATCGCGTATTGATGAGTAATGGGAAGATTGCAACAATCGCTCAAAAGAATCCAGTCTTTGATCGTCCTGTCATTTCTTATGAAGACCAGGGAAGAATGATCACCGTTGATTTAATGGAAGAACGACAGCATAGCATCATTCAATTGATGGATTGATAAGGAATAAGTAGCCTCTTGAGCCGAATTCGTAAGGTTCAAGAGGTTTGTTCATGATTTTAAAAATAATTTCCAAATAAGTGTTGCTCAATAATAAAACGCATGATATATTATTACATGTCCTTAACAAAGACAAGCGCTTGAAACAAACGAAAAAACAATTTCAAAAAAGTTGTTGACTTCTTGTTTCAGACTTGGTATTCTAATTGAGTCGCCAAAACAGGCGCGGACGAACTTTGAAAACTGAACGA
>NZ_DFQK01000027.1:0-22438 GCF_002377745.1 Exiguobacterium sp. UBA3491 | reverse complement strand
TGAGGATAGGACGTTGCCAGGCAAACGGTGGTTCTGGAGCATACGCTCAAGGGCCGCCGCTTTTTTTGTGTCTTTTTGTAGAAAGACATGTATCCATTTTAATGAAGGGACTGAACAGGGATATGGCGAAAAAAACGAAACTACGCGTAGCCGTCGAAGAGAACGAGACGATTGGTGCTTGTTTGGATCGTATCGATGCCATGGGATACCGCCCGACGGTCCGACGAGAAGAACCGATCTTTGGATTAGACGCTAATGGCGAACCGTATCCAATTCGTCAACAAATCGTCTTCGATTGTAAAGTGAAAGAGAATGAATAACTGCCTAGAGCATCCTCCGATTCATGTGGAGGGTGCTTTTTTAGTTCTTGGCTCCATGTGATGCCTTTCAAGAAAATAAACTCCGAATGGATAATCGATGAAATCAGAAAAACCGCTTTTAAAACCGAACGATAAATTTTCAGACAATTAAATTGTTCGCCTTTGGTTGACGCCTTGGGATGGACTTGTTAAGATGAAGTCGTGACAGGATGATTGAATATAAACACCTCGTATAATAGCAGGGATATGGCTTGCAAGTTTCTACCCAACGACCCTAAATCGTTGGACTATGGGGTATATGGATGTTCGTCGATATTTCTTTGGCGTACCTTTTTATACCCTAAGCCACCCTTTTAGCCGTGGTTTGGGCTTTTTTTATGTACAAAGGAGGAAACAGCGATGGGAAATGTAGAAGTCGGCGTCATCATGGGAAGTCAATCGGATTGGGAAACGATGAAACATACATGTGATGTGTTGGAGCAACTTGAGATTCCGTATGAAAAGAAAGTCGTTTCCGCACACCGGACACCGGATCTAATGTTTCGTTATGCTGAATCAGCACGTGAACGAGGACTGAAGGTCATCATTGCCGGTGCAGGCGGTGCTGCTCATCTACCGGGCATGGTAGCCGCTAAAACGACATTACCCGTCGTCGGTGTTCCTGTGAAAAGTAGAGCGCTCCAAGGAATTGATTCCTTGCTCTCGATCGTTCAAATGCCAGGTGGTGTACCGGTCGCAACGGTTGCCATCGGAGAAGCAGGAGCAAAAAACGCCGGATTGCTAGCTGCTCAAATTCTTTCGATTCAAGATGAACGACTTGCCCGCAAGCTCGATCATATGCGAGTCGAACTCGAAGGAGACGTCATTGCATCTGGAGGAAACCTGTTATGAAACGAATCGGGATACTAGGTGGCGGTCAACTTGGTCGGATGATGGCACTGTCCGCCCGTGAGATGGGCTTTGAGATTCTGACACTCGATCCAACGGACAACGCACCATGTGCGCAAGTGGCGGATCAACATATTAAAGCTCCCTTTACGGATGTCGAGGCAGCGAAACAGCTCGCAGCTGAATCAGATGTCGTCACCTACGAATTCGAGAATATCTCAACAGAAGTCGCTGAAGCGATCGGGACGAAACTGATTCACGGAACGGATCTCCTCTTTCAAACGCAACATCGAGTTCGAGAAAAAGAGATGATTGAACGCATCGGGCATTCCGTCGCTCCATACTATCCGGTGACAGATCCTGCTGACTTAGAGGAAGCAAAACAGCGACTCGGTTTACCGTTCGTCTTGAAGACAGCACGATTCGGATACGACGGAAAAGGACAGACCGTCATCCGGACGGAAGAACAGTTCCAAGCGGCAATCAAACAATTCGAACCGACTGAGTATGTCGCAGAACAATGGTTACCGTTTGATCAGGAAATTTCCGTCATCGTCACTCGAAGCGCAACAGAGACTCGTGTTTTCCCAGTCAGTGAGAATATTCATCAAGAGAACATTTTGCATCTATCGATCGTACCGGCACGCATTTCCGAATCACTCGAACAAGAAGCAATTGCGCTCGCTGAATCGATCGCGGATGCTGTCGGGTTGATCGGTACACTCGCCATCGAGTTGTTCGTCGTAGGTTCTAGACTGATCGTCAATGAACTAGCACCCCGACCACATAATTCGGGTCACTATTCAATCGATGCTTGCGAAACATCCCAATTCGAGCAACATATCCGTGCCATCAGTGGTCTTCCACTCGGTGATACCCGTCTGACGACACCGGTCGTCATGGCGAACATCCTGGGTCAGCATGTCACAGCATTATACGAGGAACTGCCGAGACTAAACGCTCGGACGAAAGTTCACTTATATGGAAAAGCAGAAGCCAAGACAGGTCGCAAAATGGGACATTTAAACATCCTTGCGGACACGGTCGACGATGCTTTGGCAGAAGTCGAACGCCTGTCGATATGGAAGGAGACAGTTCAATGATCGAACGGTATACACGTCCTGAGATGAAAGCGATCTGGACCGAACAAAACAAATTCGAGGCTTGGTTAAAAGTCGAGATTCTTGCGTGTGAAGCATGGAGTGAACTAGGAGTCATCCCGAAAGAGGACGTTCAATTACTTTGGGACAATGCCTCTTTTGATGTCAACCGGATCCTTGAAATCGAACAAGAGACACGTCATGATGTCATCGCCTTTACACGTGCTGTCTCTGAGACACTCGGAGAAGAACGTAAATGGGTGCATTACGGACTAACGTCAACGGACGTCGTCGATACAGCACTCTCATATCTGTTGAAACAAGCAAATGACATTCTTGCTGCGGATCTCGATCGGTTCATCGACATCTTAAAAGTCAAAGCGAACGAACATAAATATACGGTCATGATGGGACGAACGCATGGCGTACATGCAGAACCGACGACGTTCGGTCTGAAACTAGCGCTTTGGTACGAAGAGATGAAACGAAACAAAGTCCGTTTCGAAGCAGCACGTGAGACGGTCGAATACGGCAAGATGTCGGGTGCCGTCGGAACATTCGCGAATATCGATCCGTTCATTGAAAAGTATGTCTGCGAAAAGTTAGGAACAAAACCAGCTCCGGTCTCCACGCAAACGTTACAACGCGATCGTCATGCACACTACATGTCGACACTGGCTTTGATCGCGACATCGATCGAAAAAATGGCAACGGAAATCCGAGGTCTGCAAAAAACGGAAACACGTGAAGTCGAAGAATTCTTCGCTAAAGGTCAAAAAGGATCATCGGCGATGCCGCACAAGCGGAATCCAATCGGCTCTGAGAACATGACAGGTCTTGCCCGAGTCATCCGTGGACACATGGTGACGGCGTACGAGAACGTCTCACTCTGGCACGAACGGGATATCTCGCACTCTTCGGCAGAACGCATCATTCTTCCGGACGCGACAGGACTACTCAACTACATGTTGAACCGTTTCGGAAACATCGTGAAGAACTTGACGGTCTTCCCGGACAACATGAAGCGGAACATGGACCGGACGTTCGGGGTCATCTTCTCTGGACATGTCTTACTCGCTTTAATCGAAAAAGGCTGGTCACGTGAAACCGCTTATGACTTCGTTCAACCGCGTGCGATGCAGGCGTGGGAAGAACAAATCATGTTCCGTGACTTATTGTGGCAAGAAGAAGAGATTCAACAGCTGTTCACAGAAGAAGAGCTCGATGCGTGTTTCGATCCGACGTACCATACGAGTCGCGTCGATGAAATTTTTGAACGGTGTGGCTTGAACTAATCAACCTGAGACGGGGCACGTGCCCCGTCTACATCTTAGGATCATGGGGGACGAAAGCGATGCAACCACTTTATGAAGGAAAAGCAAAACGATTGTACACGACGCAGGAGCAGGATGTGCTCCGGATCGTCTATAAAGACGAGGCCACGGCATTCAACGGCGAGAAAAAAGAAGTATTTGCTGGAAAAGGCGAATTGAACAACCGATTGACGAGTCATTTCTTTGAAATCCTCGAACAAGCGGGCATTCCGACACATTTCATTGAGCGTGTCTCGGAGCGCGAACAGCTCGTACGTCGTGTCACTATCATTCCACTCGAAGTCGTCGTCCGGAACGTCGTCGCAGGAAGCTTGAGTAAACGGCTCGGTATCGAAGAAGGTACGGTGCTCGAAACACCAATCGTTGAGTTCTACTATAAAGATGATACGTTAGGCGATCCACTCGTCACCTCATCACACATCAATTTACTGAAGATTGCGACTTCTGAGGAGCTAGAAGAGCTGTCGGACAAAGCGCTTCGCGTGAATGAAGTCTTGCAACCTTACTTCCGTCAAAACGGAATCACGTTGATTGATTTTAAATTGGAGTACGGCAAGACGTCAGATGGAACGATTCTACTGGCTGATGAGATTTCACCTGATACATGTCGCTTGTGGGATCAGGCGACAGGAGAACATCTCGATAAAGATGTTTTTCGACGCAATATCGGTTCACTGACAGAGACTTACCAAACACTATTCAATCGCCTAGGGGGAAACACACAATGAAAAAAGTCATCGTATCGATCGCATTACGGGAAAGCATTTTAGATCCACAAGGAGTTGCTGTAAAAGGCGGATTGCAACAGCTTGGTTTTACGGGTGTCGAAAGTGTTCGAATCGGAAAACAGATTGAACTGCTCGTTGAAACGGAAACGACAGAAGCGATGATTCATGAGATGTGTCAAAAATTACTCGTCAACACGGTGATGGAAGATTACCAGATTACGATCGAAGAGGTGACGCCAGCATGAAGTTCGCGGTCATCGTCTTTCCGGGATCGAACTGTGATTTAGATATGTACCATGCGGTTAAGGATGCGCTCGGAGAAGAAGCCGAATACGTCTTCCATACCGAAACATCACTTGAGGGTTATGACGGCGTCCTGTTACCAGGTGGATTTTCCTACGGAGATTACCTTCGTTGCGGCGCGATCGCACGCTTCTCACCGATTATGGAAGAGGTCAAACGTTTTGCAACAGAAGGAAAAACCGTCCTCGGTGTCTGTAACGGATTCCAGATCCTTGTCGAAGCGGGACTCTTGCCAGGTGTCTTACACCGCAACAACGGCTTGAAGTTCATGTGCCGGACGGTTGAACTAAAGGTTGAAAACACGAAGACACGGTTTACATCGGATTATCTGCCAGGCGAGACGATCTCGATTCCAATCGCGCACGGCGAAGGAAACTACTACTGTGACGATGCGACTTACGCGATGCTCCAAACGAACGGACAAATCGCCTTCACGTATGTCGATAATCCGAACGGCTCACGCGGTGATATCGCCGGGATCACGAACAAAGCCGGCAACGTTCTCGGGATGATGCCACACCCGGAACGAGCGGTCGAGTTATTGACCGGCGGAACAGATGGACTAAAACTCTTTACTTCACTCGTCAAACAGGGGGCACACCATGCTAAAACAACAGTCTGAACCAACACCAGAATTGATTCAAGAGCAACGCGTTTATGCCACGATGGGATTAAGTGATACGGAATACCAGATGATCGTCGATTTACTCGGACGCCAACCGAACTATACGGAAACAGGATTGTTTTCGGTCATGTGGTCGGAGCATTGTTCATACAAGACATCTAAACCCGTCCTCCGTCAATTCCCGACGACTGGACCACGTGTCTTACAGGGACCGGGTGAAGGAGCAGGTGTCGTTGATATCGGCGATGAGCAGGCAGTCGTCTTTAAGATTGAAAGCCACAACCATCCATCCGCTGTTGAACCGTATCAAGGGGCTGCGACAGGCGTCGGCGGAATCATTCGTGACATCTTCTCGATGGGCGCACGCCCAGTTGCGCTCATGAACTCGCTCCGTTTCGGTCATCTCGGTACACCACGTGTCAATCAACTGTTTGAACAAGTCGTTGCAGGGATCGCGGGGTATGGCAACTGTGTCGGTATTCCAACGATCGGTGGCGAAATCGGATTTGATCGTTCGTATGAAGGAAATCCACTCGTCAATGCGATGTGTATCGGTTTGATCAACCATGCCGATATTCAAAAAGGTCAGGCAAAAGGTGTCGGGAACTCAGTCATGTACGTCGGTGCAGCTACTGGGCGCGATGGTATTCATGGTGCGACGTTCGCCTCGGAAGATCTCGGAGAAGATACGGAAGCAAAACGTCCAGCTGTTCAAGTCGGTGATCCATTCATGGAGAAGCTATTGATTGAAGCTTGTCTTGAGATCGTTGGTCATCCAGCATTGGTCGGGATGCAGGATATGGGCGCTGCTGGACTAACATCTTCTTCAGCAGAGATGGCTTCAAAAGCAGGCATGGGCATCGAGATGCACCTCGATGACGTCCCGCAACGAGAAACAGGGATGACTGCCTACGAAATGATGCTCTCGGAATCACAAGAGCGGATGTTACTCGTCGTCAAGCGTGGTCGCGAAGCAGAAATCGAAGCGATCGTCAGCAAATGGGGACTCCATGCCGTTCACGTCGGAGAAGTCATTGAAGAGAAAGTCTTACGGTTGATTCATCATGGAGATATCGTGGCAGAAGTTCCGGTTGATGCGTTAGCAGAAGAAGCACCAGTCTATGAAAAACCATCTCGCGTTCCTGCGTATTATGAAGAATTCCAAGCGATGGAAGAGACGCTTCCAGTCGTCGAAGATGTCGTTGAGACATGGCGGGCGTTACTCCGTCAGCCGACGATCGCTTCAAAACGCTGGGTCTACGATCAGTACGATCATATGGTCCAGACATCGACCGTCGTCGCACCAGGATCAGACGCAGCCGTCATTCGTGTCCGCGGCACGAACAAAGCGCTCGCGATGACGACCGACTGTAACAGCCGTTTCGTCTACTTGGATCCATACGTCGGTGGACAGATCGCGGTTGCGGAAGCAGCACGTAATATCGTCGCGAGTGGGGCGACACCACTCGCCATCACGGATTGCCTGAACTTCGGAAATCCGGATAAACCAGAAGGCTTCTGGCAGTTGCAGCAAGCAACAGCCGGTATGGCTGAAGCATGTCGTGTCCTTGAGACACCTGTCATCGGAGGAAACGTCTCACTCTACAACGAGTCAGCCGGTCAAGCGGTTCATCCGACACCGGTCGTCGGAATGGTTGGCTTACACGAGCAAACGGAATGGATCACAACGCAACACGTCAAACAAGCTGGTGACCAGATCTATCTATTAGGAGAAACAACAGCCGAGTTTGGTGGTAGTGAGCTTCAATATATGCAATTCGGTAAATCATTCGGTCGCGCACCACAGATTGATTTAGCCGTCGAACACGCACGCTTACAATTGTTACAGCAGGCAGTACAAGCAGGTGAAGTCAATGCGATGCATGATGTATCAGAAGGTGGTCTTGCCATCGCTCTCGCTGAGATGACGTTTGGAACGAATCTCGGGTTGACAGTTCAGTTCAACGGACCAACCTTACACCTGTTCAGTGAATCGCAATCACGTTTCGTCGTCACTGTGCCACAAACGCACGTTGCAGCATTCGAACAACGGACCGGTGCTCAATCGATCGGTGTCGTCACGAACGATGAGCTTCTTGTCATCGAAACGGCAGAGACACGGATCGAAGCAGACCGTTCGACCTTACAGGGAGACTGGGAAGGAGCAATCGCGTGTTATATGACATCAAAGGACTAAATGAGGAGTGTGGCGTCTTCGGGATATTCGGACAACCGAATGCAGCGCAACTCGCCTATTACGGCTTGCATAGCTTGCAACACCGGGGACAGGAAGGGGCAGGCATCGTCACGAGTGACGGTGACGGCCTCTTCCCGCACCGCGGGCAAGGACTCGTAACGGAAGTCTTTTCGGAAGAGACACTGACGAATCTGAAAGGACATCATGCAATCGGACATGTCCGGTATTCGACAGCAGGAGGAAACACGCTTGAGAACACTCAACCGCTGCATTTCAAATCGCGGATGGGAGATCTCGCCCTCGCACATAACGGAAACCTCGTCAACGCCGATTCACTGAAGCACCTGTTAGAAGCAGAAGGTGCCATCTTTCAGACGACGAGTGATACGGAAGTCGTCGCCCATCTCGTCAAACGCAGTAAGCTCGACACACTCGAAGACCGGATTGCTGACAGTCTCGCGCGTCTCATCGGGGCATTCGCTTTTCTTTTCTTAACGGAAGATACGTTATTCGTGGCGGTTGATCCACACGGACTGCGTCCACTGTCACTCGGGAAGACACCGGACGGCGGCATCGTATTCGCGTCAGAGACATGTGCCTTTGATATCGTCGGCGCGGAGTTCATTCGTGATATCGAGCCAGGGGAGCTCGTAACGATCACAGAACACGGCATGTCGTCTCGTCAATACATGGAACCACGTGAACGGGCGATGTGTTCGATGGAATACATCTACTTCTCACGTCCGGATTCAATCATTGATGGCGTCAACGTCCATACAGCACGCAAAGCACTTGGGAAAAAGATGTATGAAGAAGCACCGGTCGAAGCAGACGTCGTTACCGGAGTGCCGGATTCAAGTATCTCGGCAGCGATCGGTTACGCGGAAGCGAGCGGTATTCCGTATGAGATGGGATTGATCAAGAATCGGTATGTCGGACGGACGTTCATCCAGCCGTCACAAGAGTTACGGGAACGTGGGGTCAAAATGAAGTTGTCCGCGCTACGCGGTGTCGTACAAGGAAAGCGTGTCATCATGGTCGATGATTCAATCGTCCGGGGAACGACGAGTCGTCGTATCGTCGGTTTGTTACGGGAAGCGGGTGCGACGGAAGTCCACGTCCGCATCACGGCACCACCGATTACGAATCCATGTTATTACGGGATTGATACTTCATCGAAGGAAGAACTGATCTCTGCCCGGTTGATGCCGGAAGAAATCCGTCAGGAAATCGGTGCGGATTCACTTGAATTCTTGACTGTACCGGGCATGGTCGATGCCATCGATCGCCCGTTCGATGGACCGTTAAAAGGACAATGTACCGCTTGCTTCACAGGAGAGTATCCGACACCGCTCGGTTCGCTCGAGTTAGAAGCTAAACTTTGATAGATGGGGGAAGAACATGAGCAAACATTACGAAGCAGCAGGTGTGAGTCTGACAGCAGGATATGAGTCCGTCACCCGAATGAAAAAACACGTCGCCCGTTCGATGCGCAAAGAAGTATTGACGGGACTCGGTAGCTTTGGTGCGATGTTCGACCTCAGCCAATTGCAGTTGAAAGAACCGGTTCTTGTCAGTGGGACAGATGGTGTCGGTACGAAACTCAAGCTCGCTTTCGCACTGGAACAACACGATACGATCGGAATCGACTGTGTCGCGATGTGTGTGAACGATATCATCGTCCAAGGCGCGGAACCGCTTTATTTTCTCGACTACATCGCGCTCGGTCAGGCGATTCCGGCGAAGATCGAACGGATCGTCGCCGGTGTTGCTGAAGGATGTGTCCAAGCGGGCTGTACGTTAATCGGCGGCGAAACAGCGGAAATGCCAGGGATGTATGCGGACGGCGAATATGATATCGCCGGGTTCGCTGTAGGTGCCGTCGAGAAACAAAAATTGATCACAGGTGATAACGTCGCAGCTGGAGATGTCATTCTCGGTCTCGCTTCGTCCGGCGTCCATTCGAACGGGTTCTCACTCGTCCGTAAAATCGTCGCTGACAGCGGTCTCCGCTACGAAGATGAAGTCATGATGCTCGGTCATACGCTCGGAAATGCGCTCCTCATGCCAACACGTATCTACGTCGAAGCGGTCAAAGCAGCCCTTGAGACGGAAAAGATTCAAGCGATGGTCCATATTACGGGTGGTGGTTTCTACGAGAACGTACCACGCGTCTTACCAGAAGGTCTTGGCGCATCGTTCGACCCGAAAAAGTGGCCGACGTTACCAGTCTTCGACTGGCTCGAGCAAGCGGGTGATTTGCCACGACATGATATGTATAATGTCTTCAATATGGGGATCGGTTTCATGTTGATCGTCAAACCGGAAGATGTCGCGGAAGTGACAGCACGCCTCGCTCGTGAAAATGAGACGGCGTACGTGATTGGTCAGGTGACCGATCAAGAAGGTGTCCGGATTCAAGGAGTCGACGCATGAAGATCGCCTGTTTTGCATCAGGAAGCGGTAGTAATGTCGAAGCACTTTTTGAAGCAATCGAGGCAGGAACATTACATGCCTCGATCGAACTGATCGTCTGCGATCAACCGGACGCAGCAGTCATCGAGCGGGCAAAACGACGCGGATGTGACGTCTTCGTCTTTCGGGCGAAGGACTATCCGGATAAACCGAGTTTTGAGCGGGAGATCATTGCCCGTCTTGAAGCGAAAGGCGTCGAACGGATCATTCTCGCCGGCTACATGCGATTGATCGGGGAAGAGTTGCTCGGACGATACGCAGGTCGGATCGTCAACATCCACCCGTCGCTACTTCCGGCCTTCCCGGGAAAAGATGCGATCGGACAAGCATTTCGTGGCGGAGTTAAAATCACAGGTGTTACAATTCATATAGTCGATGAAGGCATGGACACAGGACCGATCATGGCTCAAGAAGCCGTCCGGATTACAGAAGAGATGACGCGTGAAACGTTGCAACAAGCGATTCAGCGTGTCGAACATAGACTGTATCCGCAAGTCATCGAAGAGTGGATGAAAGAGGAGGCAAACGTATGAGAGCGTTAATTAGTGTGTCGGATAAAACAGGGATCGTCGAATTAGGACGAGCGTTTCATGAAGCAGGTATCGAGCTTGTCTCGACAGGCGGAACACATCAAGCATTAGAGGAAGCTGGGCTTCCGGTCATTGGTATCAGTGAAGTCACACAATTCCCAGAGATGCTCGATGGACGTGTCAAGACACTTCATCCGATGGTCCACGGTGGACTACTTGGTCGTCGTGATCTTGAATCCCATCGCGAACAGATGGCTGCGCAACAGATTCAACCGATTGATTTCGTCGTCGTCAACTTGTATCCGTTCAAGCAGACAGTTTTACAAGAAGACGTTGCGTATGCGGATGCGATTGAGAACATCGATATCGGTGGTCCAAGCATGTTGCGATCTGCAGCGAAGAACCACGCGGCTGTGACGGTCGTCGTCGATCCAGCTGATTACGAAACAGTCGTTGCTGAGGTTCGTGAAGGTGGAACAACGTTTGAGACACGCCAACGTCTTGCAGCGAAAGCTTTCCGTCATACAGCGGCGTACGATGCGTTGATCGCGGATTATTTCTTGACACAAACAGGCGAGAAGTTCCCGGACCAGTTGACGATCACGCTTGAGAAAGTCCAGGATCTCCGTTACGGAGAAAATCCACACCAAGAAGCAGCCTTTTATAAAACACCGATTTACCGTGGGGCTTCCCTCGCTTCAGCGAAACAGTTACACGGTAAAGAGTTGTCGTATAACAACATTCAAGATGCGAACGCCGCACTCGAAATTCTCGACGAGTTCCGTGAAGCAGCAGCCGTCGTCGTCAAACACATGAACCCATGTGGTGTTGCCGTCGGTCCAACGATCGGAGAGGCATTCCGCCGCGCTCATGCAGCCGATCCGGTTTCAATTTTCGGAGGCATCGTCGCCTTGAACCGTGAAGTCGACCTAGAGACAGCAGAACAACTAAGCGGTATCTTCCTTGAGATCATCATTGCCCCGTCCTTCACGGAAGAAGCCTTCGCCTTATTGTCAGCGAAAAAGAACATTCGTCTGCTTGAACTCGACGTCAAACGTGTCCAAGCGATCCGCTATACAGCAGTTGCCGGCGGTATGCTCGTCCAAGACAGTGACGATGAGACATTAGATGATGCAGCAGCACGTGTCGTGACAGACCGCAAACCGACAGCAGCGGAATGGGAAGACTTGAAACTCGCATGGCGCGCTGTCAAACACGTCAAGTCGAATGCGATCGTTCTTGCAAAAGACGAAGTAACCGTCGGTGTCGGTGCAGGACAGATGAACCGTGTTGGTTCAGCGAACATTGCAATCACGCAAGCTGGAGAAAAAGCGATCGGCGCGTCCCTTGCTTCCGATGCCTTCTTCCCAATGGGCGATACGGTCGAAGCGGCAGCAGCAGCTGGCATTACAGCAATCATTCAACCAGGCGGCTCGATTCGCGATCAAGAGTCGATTGATGCGTGTAACCAACACGGCATCACGATGGTCTTTACGAACGTTCGACATTTCAAACACTAAGCGGAGGCGATTTGAATGAAGGTATTGGTGATTGGTAAAGGAGGGCGTGAACACGCGCTCGTCTGGAAGCTGGCACAGGATGAACGGATCGAGACAGTGTATGCTGCGCCTGGGAATGCCGGGATGACACAAGCTACATGTGTTCCGATCGCCGAAAATGCCATCGATGAACTCGTGGCGTTCGCACAAGACGAACAGATTGATTGGACGATCGTCGGACCAGAAGGACCACTCGTTCTCGGGGTCGTTAACGCCTTTCAGGCAGCGGGACTGCAGGTTTTCGGACCGACACGGGAAGCTGCGGCAATCGAGGGAAGTAAGCAGTTCGCGAAGGAATTGATGGCGCGTGCCGGTATTCCGACCGCTGCTCACGCCGTCTTTACTTCAGCAGCAGAGGCAGAAGCGTATGTTCGCAAAGCGGGTGCACCGATTGTCATCAAAGCCGACGGTCTCGCTGCCGGAAAAGGGGTCACGGTCGCAGAAACTGTGGACCAGGCACTTGCAGCGATCCACGATACGTTTGCCGGGGAATACGGGCAGCAAAGCCGCGTCGTCATCGAAGAGTGTTTGGTCGGGGAAGAGTGTTCGTTGATGGCGTTCGTCCACGAAGAGACGGTCATTCCGATGGTATTGTCGCAAGATCATAAACGGGCATTTGACGGTGACTTAGGTCCGAACACAGGAGGAATGGGCGCGTATTCACCGTTACCTCAGTGGGACGAAGCAGCGTTGACGACAGAAGCTGTTGATCGCATCATACAGCCGCTCGTTGATCAGATGGCAAGCGAAGGAATACCGTTCACTGGCTTCCTCTATGCCGGTCTGATGTTGACGAAACAAGGACCGTTCGTCATCGAGTTCAATGCTCGGTTCGGTGATCCGGAGACGGAAGTCATTCTCCCACGCTTAGAGACACCGTTACTTGATGTCATCAGACCACTGATGGACGGACAGACACCAGAAGTCGTTTGGACGGACCAAGCAGCTGTCGGTGTCGTCGTCGCTGCAGAAGGATATCCAGAAGCGCCAAAAACGGGACAAATGATTCCACTCGATCAGATCGGGGATGACCTTCTCGTTTTTCATGCCGGAACGGCAGAACAATCCGGTCAACTTGTCTCAGCCGGTGGACGTGTCCTCGTCTGTGTCAGTCGTGCAGAGACGATCGAGCAAGCTGTCGAACAGGTCTATGCGAACTTACCAGACGTAACGCATCAGCCATTCTTTTACCGAACTGATATCGCTCAAAAAGCCTTTCGTGCCTCACATGAATCATGATAGTTGAACCAGACGCACTCAACAGAGTCTCGTCTGGTTTTTTTATTTCTTGGCGAAGTGCACGAAAAGATTTGTCTTCCATGGCGAATTTGTGTTATTTTGACCAAATGAATCCGGAACGGGGCAAAACTTCTTGAAACTTACTTAGCAACATTTTAGTATAAGAACTATAAGAAAGCGTTTTCAATAAAATAAAGGAGGTCGAGCTTTCGTGAAAAAAAATTGTGGAAGATCCCCTTGGACGAAATCTGAAGTACGAACACACCAAGCGGTCATCAGCGGAAAGCTTGCACCGACACTTGTCATACAGAATGCCACTTACCTAAATCATGGTGTCAAAGCATGGCGGACGGCGAACATCTGGATCAGTGGCGACCGGATCGTCTATGTCGGTCCAGAGATGCCGGAACAAGCCGATGCCTACCATGATGCGACAGGTCAATATATCGTACCCGGTTACATTGAACCTCATGCCCATCCGTTTCAACTTTATAATCCAGCGAGTCTTGCAAAATTCGCAGCAGAGCGAGGAACATCGACCCTCGTCAACGACAACATGTTGTTATTATTAGAGCCGACGGAGCAAGCGTTTGCTCAAGTCGAGGCACTGGCGGACCTACCGACCTCGATGTACTGGTGGGCACGACTCGACGCGCAGACCGAGCTTGATGCCGATAGTATCTCGATCGATAATCGCCGGATTCAAGCATGGCTTAAACATCCACAAGTCATCCAAGCGGGTGAGTTGACGGGATGGCCACGTCTCTCGCAAGGGGACGATGAACTGCTCCACTGGATGCAGGATGCGATCAAACTTGGAAAACCAATCGAAGGTCATTTCCCTGGTGCTTCAGCGAAGACGCTGACAAAGATGGCGCTGTATGGTGTGACGAGTGATCACGAGGCAATGACGGTCGAAGAAGCGATGACACGTCTTGAACTTGGTTATACGACGACGATTCGTTATTCATCGATTCGTCCGGATCTACCGGATATCTTTAAGGGGCTTGTCGAAGCGGGATTGACGCAGTTCGATAAGGTACTAGTGACAACAGATGGTTCGACACCCTCCTTCTATAAAGCGGGTATGATGGATGAGACAATCCGACTGATGCTCGAGGCAGGCATTCCGGTCGAAGAAGCCTACCGGATTGCGTCATACAATGCAGCACGTCATTTTAATCTCGATCATCTACTCGGAAGTATCGCGCCAGGACGGATTGCTCATCTCAATTTCCTTGAGGCAAAAGATGCTCCGACACCTGTCGCTGTACTTGCGCGCGGCATATGGGTCCGTCAAGCCGACATTCCATGTTACCCGGCAGAAACGCTTGATGCTGCTTATGCCCTTATGCCACGATCAGAAGTCCGGATTTCCTTAACGGAGCAGGATTTTTCATTCAGCATGCCGGTTGGTCTTGAAATGGTCAATTCCGTCATCATGAAGCTCTATCAAGTCGAGCATGACACGAGTGTACCTATTCTACCAGCAGGTTGCGATGAATCCTTCCTGATGCTACTGGACCGCGAAGGGAAGTGGCGTTTGAATACCGTCTTGAAGAACTTTGCGACACAAGTCGGAGGTCTCGTCAGTTCGTACTCGATTAGTGGTGATATTTTGATGATCGGTAAATCAAAACGAGATATGCAAGTCGCGTTTGAGCGGATGAAAACATTTGGCGGTGGAATCGTTCTCGTCGAAGACGGAGAAGTCATCGCTGAAGTTCCATTGACCTTAATGGGGCAGACGTCCGACTTACCAATCGAGGATTTGATCGTTCAAGAAACCGCTTTACGGGAGGCATTATTTGCCCGTGGATATGCCTTTGAAGATCCGGTCTATACGTTGCTATTCCTAGCGTCTACACATCTACCATATGTGCGAATCACACCACAAGGTATTTACGAAGTCCTTCGGAAAAAAGTCCTTTTCCCGGCGATTTTGCGATGACGCTTGAATTTTAAAACGTCGCGCTTTAAACTATTAAAGAGCAATTGAATGGGAAAGGGAGTCACAAGATGCAACTCGATAAATTGCGTGGAAAAGAATTAGATCAGTTATTTACAGCCATCATGAAGATGGATTCATTAGAAGATTGTTATACGTTGTTCGAAGACTTAGCGACCGTCAACGAAATCCAGGCGCTCGCCCAACGTCTGGAAGTCGCACGTCAATTACGTGAAGGCAATACGTATCACAAAATCGAAAAGGCGACCGGTGCTTCAACAGCAACGATTTCGCGTGTCAAACGTTGCTTGAACTACGGTTCGGGCGGTTATGATCTGGCGCTTGCCCGCCTAGGTCTTATCGAGCAAGAAGTAGCGGATAACTAATGTTATCCGCTACTTCTATGAAGGGGGGCGTGTTACATTGGATTTTGCGTTACAACAAAGAATTCAACATTTCATTCGTAAGCTGACGCCTATCCAGTCGCTCGTCATCATCTACTTCGTTGCTGTCATCATTGGGATCATTCTGCTCGGCTTACCGTGGTCGACGAAAGGAAATTACGACTGGGACTTCACGGACCTGGTCTTCATGGCGGTCAGTTGTGTTAGTGTCACCGGTCTGACGACGGTCTCGGTTTCGGATACCTTTACGACGTTCGGGTACTTCATGATCATGATTTTAGTACAAGTCAGCGGGATCGGCTTGATGTCGCTTCATATCGCGATGTGGGTCATCCTCGGAAAACGAATTGGCTTCCGGGAGCGTCAACTGGTCGTCCGAGATCAGAACCAGACGACGATGCAAGGTGTCGTCAAATATATTCGGGAAGTCATCTTGATCATCGTCTCGATTGAATTGATTGGTGCTTTGATTCTCGGGCTGTATTACACAAAGTATTTTCCGACGTTCGGAGAAGCGATGCTTCAAGGGTTGTTCGGGTCAGTCAGTGCGACGACGAACGCCGGTTTTGATATCACGGGAGAATCGTTACTACCGTTTCGCGGGGATTTGTTCGTCGTCTTCATGCAAATCTTACTGTTGACGCTCGGAGCAATTGGTTTTCCGGTACTCGTCGAAGTCCGACGTTATATTTCCTACCGAGCGACACGTCAAGCAACACGTCAACCGTATCATTTTTCACTGTTCACGAAATTGACGGCGTCGACGTTCTTCATTCTCGTTCTCTTTGGAATGGTGGCACTACTACTATTCGAATGGAACCAATCCTTTAAAGGCTTACCAATCGAT
Organism: Exiguobacterium sp. UBA3491; assembly: GCF_002377745.1. Taxonomy (NCBI): domain Bacteria; kingdom Bacillati; phylum Bacillota; class Bacilli; order Caryophanales; genus Exiguobacterium; species Exiguobacterium sp. UBA3491. The sequence continues at coordinate 5,941 of NZ_DFQK01000027.1, read as the reverse complement.
GAGAAGCTCGTCGACGCCTTGTTCCAATCCGTTACGACTCGTAACGGGGGATTGACGACGATCGATATCACGTCTTTCTCACAAGCCTCGATTTTCGTCTTGTCGCTCTTAATGTTCATCGGAGCGTCACCGTCTTCCGTTGGTGGGGGGATTCGAACGACGACGTTCGCCGTCGCTGTCTTGAGTGTCATCGCCTTCATACGAGGGGAATATGGTATCAAAATCTTCGGTCGTGAGATTGGTCAATCGGATATTTGGAAGGCCTTTGTCGTCATCGTCGTCTCGACTGGCGTGACGATGGTTGGATTGATCGTCTTGTTGATCGTTGAGGACGCGCCGTTCCTGGTGCTGTTCTTTGAAGCGTGTTCAGCGTTCGGTACGACCGGTCTATCACTCGGCATCACGGATCAATTATCGGATATCGGAAAATGGACGTTGTCTGTGCTGATGTTCATTGGTCGAATCGGTGTCATCTCGTTCGTTCTTCTGTTGAAAGCGAACCAACCAAAACGTAACTATAACTATCCGAAGGAATCCGTCATTATCGGATAAGGAGGCTCTTGTATGAAACGTGCCTTTTGGATCAACTTCGCGTATATCTTTGCTGTGCCTGTCTTACCGTTTTTGGCGCTCGTCAATGGGCGAGCGCTCTGTTCGCCAGATTCACCGTTACTGGACGTTCCGGTACTCGGCTTCTTTTTGGCAGAACCGTGGGCATTCGTGCCGGTATATGCCGTCTTTGCGTTGTTACTGGCGTCACTGTTGACGAAACGACGGACACACGTCTGACCATCTCGCTCTGCGCGAGATGGTTTTTTGTTTTATACTGAATGTGGAATGAGAAAGAGAGGATGGGACGAACCGTGTTATTACCTTTTAATGAATGGCGACATGTCTTTAAACTAGATCCAGCAAAACCAATTGATGATGCTAGCCTACAGGCGATTGCGACGTCCGGAACGGATGCGATTCTTGTCGGTGGAACAGATGACATCACACTCGATGCAACGCTTGATCTCTTAATGCGTTTGCGACGATATCCAGTCGCGGTGGCACTTGAGATTTCAGAACTCGAAGCCGCGACGATGGGATTCGATACGTATTTGACGCCGACGGTCCTGAATGCGGGAACATTAGAGTATGTCGTCGAAAAACAAGTCGAGGCATTAGAACAAGTCGGTCATATGCTGGCGCACGCTGATCTTGTTGGGGAAGGGTATATCGTCCTGAATCCTGATGCGAAGGTCGCGCGTGTGACACAAGCAAAGCCGTTAACGTTGGATGAAACCGTCGCTTACGCACAACTTGCGGATAGCGTCTTCCGCTTACCGGTCGTCTATCTCGAATACAGTGGCGTTTACGGGGAACCGGAACGAGTAGCAGCCGTTCGCGATGTGTTGAAGCAGGCACGCCTGTTTTACGGCGGCGGCATCGACTCCGAGGAGCGGGCGCGTGAGATGTTGCAGTATGCGGATACGATCGTCGTTGGGAACGTCATTTATGAGGATTTAAAAGCAGCGCTTGCGACCGTCGCAGCGACACGATAAAATATAGGAACAAAAGTTCGGAATATAAGAAATGAGGCTATTGATATGTTTAATTTGAGTGAACAGCTCGTCAGTGGACTAAACCCTGAGCAAGCAAGAGCAGTCAAGCATACGGAAGGTCCACTGCTGATCATGGCAGGAGCCGGTTCCGGGAAGACACGCGTCCTGACACACCGGGTCGCATATTTGATGGCGGCTAAACAAGTCGCGCCGTGGAACATCCTTGCGATTACGTTCACGAACAAGGCAGCGCGGGAAATGCGGGACCGGATTGGTCGTTTGGTCGGTGGTGTCGCAAACGATATTTGGGTCTCGACCTTCCATTCGATGTGTGTCCGGATGTTACGTCGCGACATCGATCAGCTTGGATACGATCGTAACTTCACGATCCTTGATTCAAGTGATCAGCAATCGGCGATCAAGCTCGTCTTAAAGGAACAAAACTTGGACCCGAAAAAATGGGATCCGCGATCGATGCTGACGATCATCTCGTCACAGAAAAATGAATTACGCAGTGCTGAATTCTACGCCTCGATCGTGACGAGTCCGTATGAGAAGACCGTTGCTGAAATCTATAAAGGATACGAAGCTGTCCTACGCCGGAACAACGCGCTCGACTTTGATGATCTAATCGGAAAAACGACAGAGTTATTCAAGAAGAGTCCGGATGTCCTTGCGTACTATCAGAAAAAGTTCCGCTACATCCATGTTGATGAGTATCAAGATACGAACAAAGCCCAGTATGATCTCGTCAATCTGTTAGCTTCGGGACATCAGAATCTCTGTGTCGTTGGGGACTCGGATCAGTCGATTTACCGTTGGCGTGGTGCTGACATTGCGAACATCCTCTCGTTCGAAGAGGATTATCCGAATGCAGCCGTCATCTTACTCGAGCAAAACTACCGTTCCTCGAAACGAATTTTGGAAGCGGCCAACCATGTCATCCAAAACAACTCAACACGTAAAGATAAGAAACTTTGGACGGATAACGACGAAGGCGAGAAGCTGATCGTTCATACGGCAGAGAACGAGCGGGAAGAAGCATTTTATATCGTCCAGGAAATTCGGAATTCACTTCGCTACGGGATGAAACTGAGTGATATCGCGATTTTATACCGGACGAACGCACAATCGCGTGCGATCGAGGAAACACTTCTCAAATCGAACGTCCCGTACAAAATGATTGGCGGCACGAAGTTCTACGATCGTAAAGAGATCAAAGACGTGCTCGCTTATCTCCGTTTAATTTCGAATCCGGACGAAGACCTGTCCTTTGCGCGAATCGTCAATGAACCAAAACGCGGTATCGGCGCAACGACAATTGATAAGCTGCGTGATTTCGCCGATTTACAAGGCGTGTCACTGATGGAAGCGATTCGCGATATCGAATTGTCGAGTATCGCACCAAAAACGGCAGCGAAATTGACGGATTTCCGGACGACGATTCTCGGACTCAGTCAAATGCAAGAATTCATCAGTATTTCGGAACTGGTCGAAGAAGTGCTTGAGAAATCGGGTTATCGTCAAGTGCTGAAGGAAGATAAGACGCTTGAAGCACAGAGTCGTCTTGAGAACATCAACGAGTTTATCACCGTTGCACAGAACTTTGAGAAGGAGACGGCAAAAGCCGATCCGGAAGACCGGACGATCATCGCCTTCTTGACTGACTTGACACTCGTCGCCGATGTCGATTCACTCGACGAGACGGATCCGGAAGAACAAGTCACGTTGATGACACTCCACTCGGCAAAAGGACTCGAGTTTCCGGTCGTTTTCTTGATTGGGATGGAGGAAGGTTTGTTCCCGCATAGCCGTTCGCTTCAAGATGAAGACGAGATGGAAGAAGAACGTCGCCTCGCGTATGTCGGGATCACACGTGCTGAGAAACGCCTTTACTTGTCACATGCGCGGATGCGCTCCCTGTACGGACGAACGAACGCAAACCAAGAATCAAGGTTCCTAGCGGAGCTGCCGGAAGTCGTCATCGAGCGGACCGGTAAAAAAGCGAAGCCACTCCCATGGGAAGATCGCCCTGTCCCACAAGGCAAAGCGGTCATCGGTCGTTCAATCAGTAAACCGACAGCGATGAAGACGTCAGGTGCGGAAACGCTCGGTTGGTCGGTCGGAGATAAGGCAGAACATGGGAAATGGGGACTCGGTACAGTCGTCCAGACTCGGGGTGAAGGAGATAATCTTGAAATCGATATCGCATTCCCAGCAGTCGGAATTAAACGATTGCTCGCAAAATTCGCACCGATTAAAAAGGTATGACGGGAGGTCCACAGATGGACGCAAGCCAACGTATAGATGAGATTCGTCAAACATTGAATCGCTACAGCTACGAATATTACGTACTGGATCAACCGACAGTACCGGATGCGACGTACGATCAATTGCTCCGTGAACTGACGGAGCTAGAAACAGCGCATCCGGAACTAATCACGCCAGACTCGCCAACGCAGCGCGTCGGCGCAGCACCGCTTGAAGCCTTCGAGAAGGTGACGCATGACTTACCGATGCTGTCGCTCGGAAACGTCTTTGATGAGACAGAAATTCGCGAATGGGTCGCTCGGATTGAGCGGTCGCTCGGACGTTCGACAACTTATGTCGCCGAACTGAAATTCGATGGACTTGCCATCTCGCTGAAATACGAAGACGGTCGATTCGTTCGTGGAGCGACACGCGGTGATGGAACAGTCGGCGAAAACATCACGCAGAATCTACGGACAATTAAAGCGTTACCGCTTCGTCTGCAGGCAGAAGAGACGGTTGAAGTCCGCGGAGAAGCCTATATGCCGAAACAATCGTTCGAACGATTGAATGAAGACCGGGCAAGTCGGGAAGAGACGTTGTTCGCGAATCCACGTAACGCGGCAGCAGGTAGTCTGCGTCAGCTGGATTCGTCGATCACGGCGTCGCGTAATCTGTCGTTGTTCGTGTATGGCGTCGGCGTCAATACGTTGACGGCTCGTTCACATAGCGAAGCGATGGCGCAACTCGCTTCACTTGGCTTACCGACCAATCAACATATGCAGACGTGTGAGACGGTCGAAGAGATTCTTGCCTACATCGCACATTGGACAGAAGCACGTGCGAGCCTGCCATATGAGATCGACGGAATCGTCCTGAAAGTCGATCGATACGATGATCAGGAAGAGCTCGGCTTCACAGCAAAAAGTCCCCGCTTCGCGACAGCCTATAAGTTTGCGGCGGAAGAAGTCATGACGACAGTCGAAGACGTTGATTTCAGTGTCGGTCGGACCGGGAAAGTGACGCCGCGTGCCCGTTTTGCACCGGTCGTCGTTGCAGGATCGACGGTGACGTATGCAACACTGCATAACGCTGATTTCATCGCTGAAAAAGATATCCGCCTTCAGGATTCGGTCATCATCAAAAAAGCGGGAGATGTCATCCCGGCAGTCGTACAAGTCGTCACGGCAGAGCGAACGGGAGAAGAGACACCAATCGTCTTCCCGACCCATTGTCCGGCCTGTCAATCGGAACTCGTCCGTCTCGAAGGCGAAGTCGACATCCGCTGTGTCAGTCCGGAATGTCCAGCGCAATTGATGGAAGGTATTATTCACTTCGTTTCGCGTCAAGCAATGAACATCGATGGTCTCGGTGAAAAAGTCGTCCGTCAATTGTATGACCATGAAGCAATCCGGACGATTGCCGATTTATATCGACTCGATCGCGACGAGTTGTTGACGTTCGACCGAATGGGTGAGACGTCCGTCGATAAATTACTTGCGGCGATCGAAGCCTCGAAGCAGAACTCAGTCGAACGTCTCTTATTTGGTCTCGGAATTCGACTCGTTGGTCAAAAAGCGGCGTATCTCTTAGCGGAACGTTTTGATTCGTTAGCAGGGATTGCGGCAGCTAGCTACGAGGAGATCGTCGCGATCGATGGTATCGGTGGGAAAATCGCGGACTCCATCGTAAAGTACTTCGAGCACCCAGAAGCACAAGCATTGATTCGTGATTTGGAACAACTCGGTGTTAATCAACAGTTCCTTGGTGAACGAGTTGATCAGACGAATGCACCGCTCGGTGGAAAAACGATCGTCTTGACGGGAACACTCGAAAGCCTAAAACGGTCAGAGGCAGGGAAGCGTCTTGAAGCACTTGGTGCCGATGTGACGGGAAGCGTCAGTAAAAAGACAGACGTGCTCGTCGCAGGGGAAAAGGCAGGTTCTAAGCTGACGAAAGCAGAATCGCTCGGCATCGAAATTTGGGATGAAGCGCGTCTGTTAGAAGAACTAGCTAAACACGAAGCGTGAGCAGAATGAATGAGAACGATCAAATAAAAAGGAAGGCGAAATTCCGTCTTCCTTTCAGACTATAGACAAAAAGGCTGACTCCAAAAAATGACGCGTCTTTTCACGCCCTTTCCT
>NZ_DFQK01000028.1:206501-221924 GCF_002377745.1 Exiguobacterium sp. UBA3491 | reverse complement strand
GCTAGTTATGTCCCAGCCTCTTTTTTCATGTTCAATCCTCCATCGTCGATAAATCGCCCGTTTCCAAGTTCAACTCCCATGCTTTCAGGACACGGCGCATGATTTTACCACTTCGTGTCTTCGGCAACTTATCTCGGAAATCAATTTCTCTTGGGGCCGCGTGAGCAGCTAGACCTTCCTTGACGAATGCTTGGATTTCTTGTTTTAATTCATCCGTTGGCTCATAACCATCACGTAAGGCAATGAATGCCTTAATGATTTCGCCTCGCACCGGGTCTGGTTTCCCGATGACTCCGGCTTCCGCGACTGCTGGGTGCTCAACGAGACGGCTTTCAACTTCAAACGGACCAACCCGTTCTCCAGCCGTCATGATGACATCATCGACACGCCCCTGGAACCAGAAATAGCCTTCATCGTCCATATAGGCAGAATCGCCTGACACATACCATCCTTTAAAGAAATAGGATTCATATTTTTGTGGGTTGTTCCAAATTTGACGCATCATCGATGGCCATGGTGTTTTCAAGGCAAGGTTACCCATCCGGAACGGTGGTAACTCGTTTCCTTGATCATCAATGATCGCAGCTTGGGTTCCTGGAATTGGTTTCCCCATCGATCCCGGTTTGATGTCCATCGACTTGTAGTTACAAATCATCATCGCACCCGTTTCTGTCATCCACCATGTATCATGAATGCGTTGGTCAAATGCTTCTTTTCCCCAACGAATAACTTCTGGATTCAATGGTTCTCCGACAGACAACACATGACGAAGACTTGAAAGATCATGGTGATTCGCGACGTCCGCCCCCGCTCCCATTAACATCCGGAAAGCAGTTGGCGCGCTATACCAGACCGTTACGTTATACTTCTCGATAACGCTATACCAGAAATCTGGATTGAAACGTCCACCGACAACGACGTTCGTTGCCCCATTTAAGAACGGTGCGAAGATACCGTAACTTGTTCCTGTGACCCATCCTGGATCAGCCGTGCACCAGTAGACATCGTCTTCTTGTAGATCGAGTACCCAACGTCCTGTCATTAAATGCTGAATCATCGCATTTTGAACATGGAGGACACCTTTTGGCTTCCCTGTCGATCCTGAAGTATAGTGCAAGATCAATCCGTCTTCTCGATCCAACCAGACCGGTTCGAATACATCGGATGCTTGCTTGAACGCTTTTCGGAAATCAAGTAATGTTTCTGATTCTTCAACGCCTTCATCAACGAGTACTACTTTTTCAAGTGATTCCAGTTCCCCAACTGGAACACGCGGGAGCAACGCTTTCGTTGTCACGAGTAGTTTCGCTTCAGAATCAACTAAACGATCACGAACAGCTTGTTCCATGAATGCTTCAAACAACGGACCGACGATTGCCCCTACTTTCAGTGCACCAAGTAGGGCAAAGTACAGTTCTGGTGAGCGTGGCATGAAGATGAAAATCCGGTCACCCGTTTTGACTCCTGCATCGACTAATACGTTTGCCGCTTTATTCGTCAATCGTTTCATGTCTGCATAGGTGAATCGTTGTTCCGTCATTCCATCGAAATAGATCAGCGCATCCTTGTTCGCCCGCTCGCCTTCTGCGTGGCGGTCGATTGCTTCATAGGCCATATTGACTTTCCCCGTTGTCGCCCATGAAAAGTACTGCTCAGCATCTTTCCAGTCGTACGTGTTCGTTTCATCATACTCTGCTAACCAATGCTTCCCCGGAAGCGCTTTCAAAACTTTCATGTCTCGTTCCTCCCCTTCTATGTTTTCCTCTTTATTATAAGCTAGTTATCCGTCAGTTCAATCCATTTGCCGTCAATTTGTTAAAAAATCCCTCTCTTTACTCAAGCGCTTTCGTCTATAATGAATAGGAAGGTGGTGACGCTTACATGTTTGAAAAACAATTCAATCATCGGACGCATGAAACATCACTCGGTCCTGTTGACATCGAAGGTCCCGTACCGAGTCAAACACTAGCAACGTATACACTCGATTCAGGGTTAACGGCTTTTCGTCCACCCGCTGAACAACATCAAGCGCTCGTTGAGATTGCGGACCTTGAAGAAGGACGGATCATCGTCGCTCGTCAAGGAACGGAAATCATCGGTTATGTGACTTACTTATATCCTGATCCCTATGAAACATGGAGTGAGGGAAACAATCCGTACATCTTGGAACTCGGGGCGATTGAAGTCTCCTCTCGGTTCCGCGGACAACAGATTGGTAAAAAATTGCTTGAAATCTCCATGCTAGATCCTGCCATGGAACATTATTTAATTCTAACGACTGAATATTATTGGCATTGGGACTTAAAAGGGAGTGGACTATCAGTGTGGGATTACCGGAAGATCATGGAGAAGATGATGAACCATGGTGGTCTTGTCTTTTTCCCGACCGATGATCCGGAAATCGCCTCCCACCCTGCTAACTGCCTGATGGCACGTATCGGAAAACACGTCTCACCTGAAGTCGTCGCTCATTTTGATGCGCTACGCTTGAGAAGACGCTTCATGTATGACTGAGCTCGAGGAGGAATCGTCATGTTAATCGAACAAATCATGAATACGACGTGCATCACGATGCAACCGACGAATTCCATCGCGCATGCGGTTGAACTCATGCAACGTCATCAGATTCGTCATATTCTCGTCGTTAATGCCCGTCATGAACTCGTCGGTCTTGTCGGACTAAAGGAAATTCAAAGCGCGAGTAGCATCTTTCATCCGGACACAGCAAAACAAGACCTACAGTATCCCGTTTCAAGCATTATGATTGAAAGCCCTGTCACGGCCCATCCGCTTGATTTTCTAGAAGATGCGGCTGTGCTGTTTTATGAATATCGCTTATCCTGCTTGCCAATCGTCCGCGGTCGACGTCTTGTCGGTATCGTCACGGAAACGGATCTGTTACGGACATTCGTTCAGTTGACGGGTGCACTCGAACCAAGTTCCCAAATCGAGATCCGTGTCGAGAATACAGCAGGTACATTAGCGAAGATTTCCGCACTGCTTGCTAAAACGAATATTAATATTTTAAATGTACTCGTGTATCCAACAGACGATCCGTATGTCCGGATTGTTGCGTTTCGTGTTCAGACGATGAATCCAATTCGGATCATCGAGAAGTTACGCAAAGAAGGATTCGATGTACTTGGACCGGATGTGAGCAGATGAAGGATTTTGCTTATCTGTATAGTCCTGAAGAAGCAACCTATCGATTTTCCGAGACCCACCCATTTAACCCAATCCGTCTCGAATTAACCGTTTCCTTGCTTGAATCGATGCATCAATTAGATGACATCCCTTGTATCGCCCCACGTCATGCGACCGATGAAGAATTGGCACTCGTTCATGATCAGGATTATATTGCTGCTGTCAAAGCAGCCGGAACCGGAGTATTATCACCACTCAAGGCACAGATGTACGGTCTTGGTACGGAAGATACTCCCTTGTTTCAAGACATGCATTCGGGTGCTTCCCTCCTTGTCGGCGGAACGATTGAAGCATGTGACCTCGTCTTATCTGGTAAGTATAAACGCACCTTTCATATCGGCGGTGGATTACATCACGGGTTCCGCGGACGTGCTTCAGGGTTTTGTGTCTATAACGATACGGCTGTCGCCATGGCGGCGATGATTGAAAAATATCACTGTAAAATCCTTTATGTCGATACGGATGCTCACCACGGGGATGGTGTGCAATGGGCCTTTTATAATCGAAATGATGTCATGACACTATCTCTCCATGAAACGGGTCGCTACTTATTTCCAGGAACGGGGATGGTAACGGAGAGAGGATCTGAAGAAGGATACGGTTTTAGCTGGAATGTACCACTGGATGCTTTTACGGAAGACGATTCGTTTTTACTTGCTTATGAGACGGCACTCTTTGAAGCATGCGAGTTGTTTCAACCGGATCTCATCATCACACAAAATGGCGCTGATGCGCACGTGCTTGACCCATTGACGCATCTATCCTTAACGATGAAAAGTTATGAAAAGATTCCTCAAATCGCTGTGGCTGCGGCAGAAAAGTATACAGATGGAAAAATCGTTGCTTTAGGCGGCGGTGGTTATGATTGGTATCGTGTCGTTCCTCGCGCGTGGAGTCAGGTTTTTGCTGCCATGACAGGACAAGATCCTTTTCACGGGGAAATTCCAATTGCATGGCAAGAACGATGGGGCGGACAGGAAATAGCGCCACCCACGCACTGGCATGATCCGTCACCACTTTATCCCGCAATTCCAAGACGTCCTGAAATTGAAGAAAAAAATTGGGAGACCGTCAAACGATTGATTTGGCCATTCGTAAACGATGAACGTAAAAAACAACTGACAGCGATTTCCCCCTATTCCGCTGATTAATTGACTTTTTATCTTCACATTTATTTCGTTCGGAGTTCACATCTTGTTGCTATACTAAATATGGAATTTTTACTTAGTAAACGAATAGTTGGGGGAATCATCATGAAAAAGGCATGGCTTTACTCCGGTCTCATTCTGTCGACAGGGATCGTACTTGCAGGGTGTGGGAATGAAAAGCAGGCAATGGATCACGATAACATGCAAGGGGCCGGAAAACCGACCGTCGACGTCACTGTCGATATCCCAGCAAAGACAATGGATGAAGATGCCGTCGTCTTTAAAGCATCCGCGGTCGAAAAGAAAAAGCCCGTCAACCTTGAGGATGTGACGTTTGAAGTTTGGAAAGCTGGAAAACAAGATGGGGCACATCAAAAATTCAAAGCAACCTTGAAAAAGACAGGTTTCTATCAAGCAGAAGCCAAACTTGCTGAAGGTGAATACGAAGGTCTCTATCATATTAATGATAAAAAAGGACTCCATCACATGGATAAGATCTCTTTTGTCGTCATGGATCATTCACATGAAAAAGAGGAAGCATCGCATGAACACGAAGCCGTCGATGGTCTGTCTGTCCATTATATGGGTGCGACGAAAGTAAAGGCTGGTGCTGACCTCCCTGTCTCCTTTCACGTTTTTCTCGATGGAAAACCATTAAAGGCGAACGTTCAGGTCGAAGTCATTGAAACCGGTATTGAAAAACATAATTATGTTCCATTAACTAAAAAAGGTGATGCATACAGCGGAAAAGTCACATTGAACGCCCCCGGTCAGACGACTGTGCGTCTACACGTCGAAAATGATCAACTCCACCATCACCAAGATGAACTCATCACCGTCATAAAATGAAAAAGCGTCTCTTTTTTCAAGCAGCTTGCTTGAGAGAAGAGACGCTTTTTCGATTAAGGGCGTGTCGAATCCCGTTGTTCGATTCGGTGTGGTAACGTGACATCGTTCGTTTCGATTTCTTCTTTGTTCAAAATCTTTGTCAAAAGACGCATCGAGACTGCTCCAATATCATACATCGGCTGAACGACAGTCGTCAGTTTCGGACGAATCATCGTCGCAAGACGTGTATTATCGTGTCCGATGACTTCGAAGTCTTCTGGAACACGGTGTCCGGCATCTTGTAAGGCATGGATGACACCAAGAGCCATCTCATCTGTTCCAGCAAAAATCGCACGTGGGCAATCTTCTCCAAGTTCAAGCAACTGGTTCATCGCCTTCATTCCTGAATCATACGTATAGTTTCCAAGGACGACGTTTTGTTCGCTGAACGGAAGATTTGCCTCTTCGAGCGCCCGACGATAACCAGCAAATTTCTTTTCACCATTGATTTGCTGTTCAAGTGGACCAGTGATGAACCCGATCCGTTCATGTCCACGGTCAATCAATGATTTGACGGCGTCATGTGCAGCACTTTCGTAATCGATGTTGACGGCAGGAAGGTCATAATCTTGATTTAGTGTCGCAGCGAGAACGATGGGCACAGGTGATGTCTTGAATTCACGAACGAGATCCTCATGTAGACGTCCACCCATGAAGATGATCCCATCAACCTGTTTTCCAAGTAATGTATTGAGCAAATGGATTTCTTTTTCCCGATTTTGGTCGGAGTTACAAAGAATGATGTTATATTTATACATCGTCGCAACATCTTCGATCCCCCGTGCTAAATCCGCAAAAAAGATGTTCGAAATATCGGGTACGATGACACCGACAGTCGTCGTTTTTTTACTTGCAAGTCCACGAGCAACAGCGTTTGGGCGGTAACCCAGTTGTTCGATTGCATCTTGGACCTTCTTTCGTGTGGATGGTTTAACGTTCGGATTCCCGTTGACGACACGCGATACGGTCGCCATCGAGACCGCCGCCTCTCGTGCGACGTCATAAATCGTAATATTACTATTCAAAACAAATTCCTCCTTTAGTATGATCGATCTCAAGTGTTTTCATTTCGTTTTCATTTTTAGGCAACACGAAAGGAAGACAGGAAAAGATAGTTTTCTTTTCCCATTCTTCCTTTATTGTAAAACGTTTTCATTCGCTTTAGGTCACCCTTTTTCGAAAATCATTGAACGTTTAGTGCCGGAAAGGTTGTCGTCAAGTTTTCGACGAACGTATCGAATTCTTGGAAATCAAGTTGTTGGTTCGCATCAGATAGTGCGAGTGCCGGAAACGGATGGACTTCAACCATGACAGCATCAGCACCGATCGCGTAAGCCGCTTTCGCTGTCGGCAACAGAAGATCCTTCCGTCCTGTCGAATGCGTCACATCGACCATGACAGGAAGATGTGTCTCTTGCTTCAGAATTGGAACTGCTGAGATATCAAGCGTATTCCGTGTTGCACGTTCGTATGTCCGAATGCCGCGCTCACACAAAATGACTTGATCGTTACCACTTGCCATGATGTACTCAGCCGCGTACATGAACTCCTCGAGTGTTGCAGCAAGTCCTCGTTTTAAAAGAACCGGCTTATTTGTACGACCGACTTCTTTTAGTAAATCGAAGTTTTGCATGTTGCGTGCGCCAACCTGGATAATGTCGACATATGGTAAAGCAGATTCAACCGCACTCGGCGTCATGATTTCAGTGATGACATGCAAACCGTGCGCGTCCGCTGCTTTTTTCAACATTTTTAGACCCTCGAGTCCAAGACCTTGGAAGTCGTAAGGTGATGTGCGTGGTTTGTACGCCCCACCTCGCATGAACTTCACGCCGTGTTTCGCGAGTTGTTCCGCGACTTCGAATACTTGTTCCTCGCTCTCGACCGCACATGGTCCAGCGATCAATTGTTGAGAACCATCTCCGATGACAGCATCTCCGATTCGGATGATCGTGTTCGTCGGTTTTTGTTTCCGTGATACGAGTAATTTCCGAGTCCGATCTTCTCCTTGTAATTCAAGAGAAGCTTTGAAAATTTCTTTAAATACATGCTGAAGGCGTCCTGTTTCAAAAGGTCCATGGTTATTAGCAGCAATTGATTCGAGCATTTGACGTTCCCGAACAGGGTCGTAACGGTCAAGCCCTTGTGCTCGTTTGACTTTTCCGATTTCGACAGCAATTTGACCACGTCGGTTCATCAATTCCAATAATTCTGCATTCACTAAATCGAGTTCATCCCGTAATCTTTTTAATTCTGCGTGTTGATCCATGTCCTACCACTCCCTAATCAGCATATAGCTCGTAATAGCAACTAATTATAACGAACTCTTTCCATGTTGTACATAAAGAAGCTGCATGATTTCTTAAAATATGAAAATAAATTACGTTTTTTCATATAACTTTTTCTACGTTTTCTCTATAAAGAAACATAGAAAAAGAGCCCTCATGATGAGAGCTCCGTATTCACTTCTTATTTCTTATGATTCACATCAGATTGTGGGTCATTGTCTTCCTCTTGCTCTTCCGCTAACTGTTCCCGTAGCTCTGAAAGATCAACGACCGTTTCCGTATCGATTTCTTCTGCCACGGATGCGCCATCGACTTCGTCCCCAATTTCACGCTCGATGTCACGTACAAGTTGTTCTGCTTCTGCGAGAGCTGCATCGATACTTGCCTGATCTTTCTCAAAACCAGCGTATTGTGCCGCTTCTTGAACTGTCGAATTATTCTTTGCTTTTTCAATGACAGGTGCTGCTTTGTCTTTTGCCAGTTGAATCCATTCTCCCACGAGTGGTTCTGCTTTTTCGCGAACAACTTGCGTCTGTTCCGTCAAACGTTGACGTGCAGGAGCCGTACGCTCGTCGATTAAGTCGCGCATCTCACGACCTGATTTCGGACTAGAAAGGAGAGCTGCCGCGGCACCAATCAATCCACCAACGATGATTCCCGCGAGGAAACCTCCTCCTTTAGAAGAATCTTGTGTTTGATATGGGTGTTGTTTCGTCATGATTTACGATCTCCTTTCAACTCATCTGGAATGCTTTCGACGTCCGGGACGGATACGACTTCCGGTGTAACCGGTGTCTCTGCTTTTTTCCGGAATCGACGACGTGGTTTTTTCTCGACTGTCGTCGTCGCTGTCGTATGATTTGAAACTGTTGTTTCTGCCGGTTTATTTTTTTTGAATAATTCTACAGCGACTGAGCCCCAACGGACTGCTTGTGCAATCTGGTCTTTATTCGTATCCGCCGCACCAGCGACCGTATCGGATACCGTCCGGACAGAATCTGTTACTTTATTCAAGGACGTACCAAGCTCTTCGATCGAGTTTGCAACAGGTGCAAGCAACTCGGTTTTTTCTTCAATCGTATCGACAAGACGATTCGTCTTATGTAACAACGCTGTCGTCTCCATCATGATACCGTCCAATTGACGTTCAAGTCCTGCTGTCGTGTTGGCTACATTGTTCAGCGTCTTACTTGCAGCACTTAGTACACGGGCAAGGAAAATGACGAGTACTACGAATGCGATCGCAGCGACTAATCCGGCGATTCCGCCTAATGTGATTTCCATGGTTCTTGCCTCCAATTTTTTGCGTAGTCTTTTGTTGTTAGTTCGACATGTAGCAAGTCATTCCTGCTACTCCAAATGGTTTATTTCCGTTACAATGATAATTGAAACCTACATCATCCATTTCGAGGGGGAAATTTCATGCGTGACCCACGTCTTACTCAACTGGCAACGAATCTGATCAACTATTCGGTTGCCCTTGAACCTGGTGAAAAAGTATTGATTGAAAATTTCGGTATCGAACGTGAACTAGTCGAAGCACTCGTAGAAGCTGCCTACGCGGCTGGCGGTCATCCGTTCGTCTTACTTAAGGATAATCGTATCCTACGAAAATTATACCGAAATGCTTCAGAAGAGCAACTCCAATTGATGGCAGACATCGAACGTAAGCAGATGCAGGCGATGGATGCATACATCGGATTACGAGCTGGTGATAATATCAATGAACTATCGGATGTACCAGCTGAACAAATGAAACTGTACGGTCAAACGATTGGTAAGATGCATACACAGGATCGCGTCAAAGGAACGAAATGGGTCGTCCTTCGCTTCCCGACAGCATCGATGGCTCAACTCGCCAATCAATCGACAGAAGCATTCGAAGACTTTTACTTCGATGTCTCAACGCTTGATTACGAAAAAATGGGACAAGCGATGGAACCGCTCGTCGATTTGATGAACCGGACGGATCGTGTTCGTCTCGTCGGACCAGGAACGGACCTTTCGTTCTCGATCAAAGACATCCCAGCAATCAAATGTGCCGGAAATGCCAATATTCCGGACGGTGAAGTCTTTACGGCACCCGTTAAAGATTCCGTCAACGGTGTCATCTCATATAACACACCATCTCCGTATCAAGGATTCACGTTTGAAAACGTCAAACTGACGTTCAAAGACGGTAAAATTGTCGAAGCGACGGCGAACGATACGGATCGTATCAACCAAGTCTTCGATACAGATGCGGGTTCTCGTTTCGTCGGTGAATTTGCGATTGGCGTCAATCCCTTTATCCAGCATCCAATGAAGGATATTCTGTTCGATGAGAAAATCGATGGCAGCTTCCACTTCACGCCGGGTCAAGCTTACGAAGAAGCCTACAACGGTAATGATTCATCCGTTCACTGGGATCTCGTCAATATCCAACGCCCTGATTACGGTGGTGGGGAGATCTGGTTTGACGACGTATTGATCCGTAAAGACGGTCGTTTCGTCCTTCCTGAACTCGAAGTCCTCAATCCTGAAAACCTGAAATAAGAAAAAGCGGATGGCTCGTCCTTCATAGGACAGGGGCATCCGTTTTCTATATCTTATTTTTTCAATGTCGCACGAAGCATCCAAATTTGTTTTTCGATTTCCTTCGCTTGACCAAGCAGATCATCTTCCACTGTTACGTCTTGTGCCTCAAGATGTTCAATCGCATCAAGCATCTCTTTTCGGACTTGTTGGAAGTCTTTAATGACCGAATCGATCATCTCATCTGCTGACAAACCTGATTTTGCTTCTTCGAGTGTCGTTTGTTCTAAATATTCTTTTAGCGTCGCTGAAGGTGTTCCGTTATTCATCAAGAGACGTTCCGCAACGACATCATACTGCTCAGACACCCATGTATAGAGTTCTTCAAGCTTCTCGTGAAGCGTCAAGAAGTCTGGACCTTTAATATACCAATGGTAGTTATGGAGCTTAACGAATAGGACCCCATAGTTTGCGACCTGTTGATTCAAAGCTGATTTTGCATGATTACTGATCATCTGATATTCCCCTTTCCTGCTTTCCTGATTTCAAATGACGTTCTAATTCATCTTTATCCTTAAATAACAAAAGATAAACATCATTTTCAGGAAGATTGGATTATCGCGGACGTTTTAATCCCTTTAGCATATATCCGCCTTTGAAGTCGACGGAATCGAAGGCAACGAGAAATGCTTTCGGTTCATACTCCTCGACGAGGTTACGGAGCACTTTCATACGTGTTCGTGCCGCAAGGACATCTAATCGGTAACGAACACCGTCTCGACCTTGTCCTTGATAATGCGTCACACCGAAACCATTATCACGGATGACTTGAATGAGTTCTGCCGGAAATTCTTGTGTGTGTACTTGGATCATATTGTAACCGATGGCTAGTTTTCGTTCGACATATCCACCAATGAGTATACCAAGTCCGAATCCGAGTGCATAAACGACCATACCAAGTGTCGTTAAGTCTTGGAACACGATTCCTAGTGCAAAAATGTAAATCAATGTTTCGACCGTCCCAAAGAGTCCGGCAATGACGGTCCGTCCTTTGACAAGCATGATCGTCCGCAATGTCAAAACAGGAACGTAAATCAACTGGAGCAATAAGATGAGTAAAATCTGTCCCATGGTGTCTTTCCTCTCTATAATAACTTCAACACATACACACTATTTCAAACTTTATTTCAAGATGCAATCCTATTTCAGATTTTCCTTATCAGTTTTTTGATTTTACTATCACAATTCAAATTTACGACAAAAAAATGCCACTCTAATCGAGTGACACTTTTGGTTCTCACTTATTTTACACTTTGATATTGATGCTGATACGTTTGAATGTCGCCCGCTCCCATGAATAGAAGCACAGCATTTTCATGCTGACGTAGGACAGAAACGTTGTCGCGCGTCAGAATAGAAGCTTGCGGAATTTTCTCCTGCAAATCTTCGACTCGAACTTGCCCTTCCTGTTCACGTGCTGAACCAAAGATTTCACATAGATATGTCGCATCTGCTTCACGTAAAGATGTCGCAAAATCATCCATGAATGATTTCAAGCGTGTGTACGTATGCGGTTGGAAAATCGCAATGACTTCACGATCCGGATATTTCTTCCGTGCCGACTCGATCGTTGCGCTGATTTCTTTTGGATGGTGTGCGTAGTCGTCTACTAAGATTTGTGTGCCGAATTCTGACTCACTGAAGCGGCGTTTCACTCCACCGAATGTTGCTAAACGTTCAGCAACGTCTTCTTTACTCAATCCTTCGTACTGACAGATCGCAATGACCGATAATGCATTCAAGACATGATGACGACCGAATCCTGGAATCAGGAACGTGCCATAGAAATCATCACGTAAATAGACATCAAACGATGTGCCGTCTGGCGTTGATGTCGCATTTTCAGCTCGGAAATCATTGTTTTCTCCGAATCCATAATAAAGAACAGGTACATTCGCTTGAATGTTTTGAAGATGTTCGTCATCTCCACAAGCAACGATTGCTTGCTTGACCTGCATCGCCATCTCTTGAAAAGCCGAAACGACATCATCGATTCCCGTGAAATAATCCGAATGATCGAAGTCGATGTTTGTCATGATAGCGTAATCCGGCTTGTAATATAAGAAGTGACGTTTGTATTCACATGCCTCGAAGACGAATGCCTTCGCATCTTCTACTCCTGCCCCTGTTCCGTCTCCGATCAAGAAGGCCGTCGGTGTAATACCGCTCAAGACGTGTGAAAGCAAACCTGTCGTCGACGTTTTTCCGTGTGAGCCTGTAATGGCGACCGAACGATATTCATTTGCTAAGTGTCCTAAGAAATCGTAATAATGATGGATCGTTAAACCAAGTTCATTTGCCCGTGCGATTTCTGGATGATCATCTCCAAAGGCATTCCCCTGGATGATGACATAATCTTCTTTGATGTTATCCGCATTGAACGGGAAAAATGGAATTCCCTTAGCCCGTAACGCGTCTTCAGTAAAAATGTGCTTTTCGATGTCTGAACCTTGTACCTCATGATTCATCTCATGTAGTACTTGGGCGAGCGCACTCATCCCTGTTCCTTTGATTCCAACAAAATGATACTTTGTCATATAAAAGCCCTCCAATTCACGTTCCGGTCCGTACCATCGGGCTCGGGTACAAAACCTGTACCATTATAGCAAACCGATTTATTTTTTACCATGTAAATTATTTTGCTCTCGACGCGCACGATACATCGCCATCAAGTCTTTTGTCGTCATAACGACATTGACAGGCGGTCCAACCGGCTTTTTCACTTCCGACTGAACGGGTGCTACTGCTTCCGCTTCAGCAACAGATGGATCCAAAATCGAAGTGACTTCTTCCGATTGTTGCTTCTCTGCTTCTTGATCATCAAGAAGTGCCTCGCTCGATGTATCCATCGGAACAGTTTGCTCTTCTACGGTTTCACGTGTAGAAGGTGCTTCACTTACCCGCTCTTTTACAACCGTTTCTTCTGTTTCAGGTACGGTCGGCAATTCGACTTCGCTTACGTGATCTTGATTGGCTTCAGGTTCCGGTACAAGTAATTCAACGTCCGTCACCGGTACAAAGCCAGCATCTGCTTCTGCATTGTCTAAGACAACTTCTTCCGGCGCAACAGCCTCCTGCTCCGTCAAAGTAACCTCATCAGTAATTCCCTGTTCATCTGCATCTGAAACCTGTTCAACGGTTTTTGTTTCTTCCGCAGCTTCTACCGTTTCAGATACAGATTGTTTCGGACGTTGGAATCCATAAATCGGTGAAGGAACATCTGTTAAAACGAAGCGGTCTTCGCGCTCCTCTTTTTTCGGACGCTCTACCGGCTTTGTCTCACGTTCCCCCGCAAGCTCTCGACGAATTCGGGCAGCCTGCTCCTTTAGTGACTGTTCATAACGATTACTCATACGTTCACCCCTCCATCTTGTTAAAAAATCGGTCGAATCATCGACCGATTGAGAATGCTTCCCCTACTGCTGATGTATCATCAAGTACAAGAATCCCTTTTTCTTGTGGCGCATTGGCAAGTCCGAGCTCACGCGCTGAACATAGCATACCACTTGACGGTACGCCACGTAATGCTGAAGGACGAATGATTAACCCAGACGGCATGACCGCACCCGGTTTAGCGACGACGACCTTTTGACCCGCTGCTACATTCGGCGCTCCACAAACGATTTGTAAAGTTCCGTTATCCACCTCTACCTGACAGACCGATAATTTGTCAGCATCCGGATGCTTCTCACAAGAAGCAACAAACCCAACAACGAATTTCGGAGAATAGTCAACTTGTTCGAGTGACAATTCGATATCTCGGTTTGCAAGTTCCTTTTGGATGCGTGTTGCCAATTCTTCCGTCAATTCAACCGGTCCTCGTGATTCGATCGTAAATGTATTCGACGCCTCAAACAAGTTGTAACCAATAATACGATCACCATGCTTGATTGTTGCTACGTCTCCTTCACGAGTCGCCGTCACTTCCGCACGTGGTGCGTCTTCTAAAATGATCATTAAGACGTCACCGACGCCCTCTTTATTATAAAACACATTCATTCAATCCATGACTCCCTTCCGTCTTTCTCACAATGCCTATTGTATCAGATTCTTTACTCTTTCGGCTGCTTGTTTTTCGCGAGGACGAAGACCGGCTCAAGATTGCCATCTTCATATAAGAATGGCAATGCCGTAACAGGTACACGACCGTTCGAGAAGAAATCAAACATGAGTTGTTGTAAGACATCATATCCAGCGTCATTGCGGATATCGGCAAAAATCAAGACATCCTGGTGTGGAATACCAACAGCGAATTCCCCTTCGATTCGCGCCGCGTAATCAGCTAACAATGTCTTGTTCAAGACACGACTCGCCTCATATCCGTCTCCAAGACTCAAGAAATAAAAGATGTTCCCCGCTACTTCATCTTGTTTAAATGGCGCATCGAGCGATTTCAGGTTAAAACGTGCAGCTTCCGACAGCTGTTCAGCCGTCCATTCTGCAGATGCCAATAACTCTTCGTCAATCAAACGATATGTCGCCCCTAAATCAAGTGCGTACATGATTTTCGTCTCACCAGTATGTGGTGTGCTGACAAGCGTTTTTCCTTCTTTTGTCGTATCAGCAAACGATTTAGCCCGAATGACAGGGAATATTTTCTGTTCTTGTCCAACGAGTGAAATTTGATCCGTTTGTCCGAGTACAGCACGGATGTATTCGATCGTCTCTTCGACTGCGATGACACCTCTTCGTTTTGCTTTTGCGACGAGCGGGTTCAATCCGACATCAACGCCTGATTTATCATGCTTCCGCTCAATTCGTAACACGGACTTTTCACGATCGAAATACGTTGTATAACCTTCTTCTTCGAATGTTTGTGTCATCATTCTTCGGATTTGTTGTAGTTCCACTTGATTTCATCCTTTCTATCATGAAAAAAAGCGAGTCAGCGCTCGCTTTTTTCTTAAACGGTTTCTAAAAATGCTGTCACTTGTTCTGGTGTCTTCCGCTCTTTGCCGACATAACGCCCTGTTTCTTCACCATCTCGGAACGCGACAAAACTTGGAATTCCGAAGATGTCCATTTCCTGGGCAATTTCAATGTGATCGTCGCGATCGACATAGTAAAATTCAAACGCGTCAAACGTCTGCTCGATTTCCGGCATGAACGGATCTAAAAAGCGACAATCGGGGCACCAGTTTGCTGAGAATAAAAAGACGGTCTTGCCTTGTTTTGCTGTATCGAATTCTTGTTTGGATTGTAATGTTTTCATGATGGTTTCCTCCTTTAATTTCCCTAGAAGTCATTGCCCTCATCATAGCATATTCAAATGTGACTGTGATGAGGGCAATGACTTCAAGGGAAATTAAAGGAGGAAACCA
>NZ_DFQK01000028.1:206109-206402 GCF_002377745.1 Exiguobacterium sp. UBA3491 | reverse complement strand
TAGCATATTCAAATGTGACTGTGCGTTTTTGTGCTCGGTTTGCTATACTGCAACTAGAAAACACCTTGAAAGGACTTCACTATGGCAGATCAACCAATCAAACATCCGTTCGAACGCTTCGTCGGCTTCATCGGCATGACGAGTTGTTTACGTTACGGCTATTCCTTCATTGATTCCGAACGGAGCTTACCCGAAATCTTTTTATATTTAGTTGTCGGTTTCGCGGTCATCATTCTACTCGAAGCACTTGGAAAACGACTTGCTCGGAAATTACCTGTCGTGCGCATGCGTTA
>NZ_DFQK01000028.1:121278-206034 GCF_002377745.1 Exiguobacterium sp. UBA3491 | reverse complement strand
CGTTACTTGATACCCCTCTATCTCGTTTATCTTTACATCTTCTTCACGAGTTTTTATTCGAGTTCATTCGGATTCTCTTTATGAAATGAAAAAAAGCTGATTCAAAAGGCATGTCCTTGTTTATCCACCATTCGGTCAAACAGACACATTCTTTAGAATCAGCTTTTTGTACTTAATATTCGATTTTCAAGTCACCATCTTGAATCCGACCGAGTCGAAGTAATAACCGATAGATGAGATAGCTGATGATGCCAGGCGCAATAAAACATAATACGATGACGGCTACATAGTATTCCATTTCAAACCCCATCGTCTTCAACAACATCAATGGACCAACAAAACCACTCGTCCCCATGCCCGAGCCTTCTGGGTTGCTCTCAAGCATCAACAGAACAGTCGCGAATGGCGCTAGGATAGCACCTGCGATCGTAGGCGGAATGAGAATCCAAGGATTGCGGATGATGTTTCCGACTTGGAGCATCGATGTGCCGATACTTTGTGCGATGACGCCCCCGATTCCGTTATCACGATAACTGATGACACCAAAACCAATCATTTGAGCGGCACAGCCGATCGTCGCAGCACCCGCAGCAAGTCCATCCAATCCAAGCATGATTCCAAGTGCAGCACTTGAAATCGGCGCTGTCAATGCAAGTCCCATTACAGTAGCAATGAAGATACCCATGAACAACGGTTCGCGTTCCGTCCCCCAGCGAATTATTTCACCCAGATCGGTCATGCCTTTTCCAATCCATTTCCCGGCATAACGTCCAGCAACGAATCCAACTAGCAACGTGACGAACGGCGTCAACAGAATATCGAGTCGCGTCGTCTTTGACACGAGTTTTCCAATTTCTGTTGCAAGTAGCGTCGCAATGTAACTACCTGCCGGTCCGCCAGCTTCATATCCAAATGCTCCAACCGCAACTGCTGCAAATAAGATGAGTGGCGGTGCTTCAAGCGCAAACGCTACGGCGACACCGATCGCTGGTCCCGTCAGAACAATCGCCTGCTCGCCTAATTGAATAAGAAACCTTGCTTCGATACCACGATCTACCAACCCTTCTCCGATTGTTTGAACAATCAAGCCCATGATCAGCGAACTGAATAAACCAAGCGCCATATAACTTAATACAGTGATGAAATATACTTTAGGGCTAAGTGAAATTCCCTTTTGCTTGAACATCTTGTCACGTCCTTTACTCAACATCGCGTATCATTATACCAAATCCACTTTCGATTCGACTAGGCTGTTTTTCCAACTGACAAGACAATCAACATCATTATGTTCTCACTACAATAAAATAGACGACGGATTATAAGTCCGCCGTCTATTTTATGAGAATGGTCCTCCCCGTTCGTTATTTACTTGACTTGCAATGTTGCAAGCGTCGTCGTATCAAGATTCGTGACGAGTTTTCGTAGCAATTCCTTCGCCGCATCATAATCATCTGTATGCATGATTGACGCATGGGTATGAATATAACGTGCCGGTAAACCAACGACTGTTGTTGGAATACCATTGTTCGAGCGATGGATGACACCGCCGTCCGTTCCACCTGCACCGACGTAGTATTGATACGGAATCTTGTTCGATTCTGCCGTATCAAGGACATAATCCGTCATCTCTTTCGAAAGAATCATGACGCTGTCTTTAATACGGAGTAATGGTCCTTGTCCGAGTTGACCAAATTCCGTTTTGTCTCCTGACGCATCATTGGCTGGAGACGCATCGACGACGAACGCCACATCAGGATCGATAAGTGTCGTCGCTGTTTGGGCACCTCGCAATCCGACTTCTTCTTGAACCGTTGCACCAGAGAACAAAATGTTCGGATGATCCGCTGCTGTCGTCTCCTCCAACAATTCGATTGCCATTCCGACACCATAGCGGTTATCCCATGCTTTCGCCATGATTTTCTTCGGATTCGCCATCGGTGTGAATGGGAAAAATGGTACTGCCGGAATACCCGGACGTACACCAAACGATTCTGCTTCTTCTTTTGAATCCGCACCGATATCGATGAACATGTCTTTGATTGCCATTGGCTTATTGCGTACTTCTTCTGTTAATAAGTGTGGTGGAATCGACGCGATGACACCAGGGATGATACCGTTGTCTGTACAGATCGAGAAGCGTTGGGCAAGCAATACTTGACTCCACCAACCACCGAGCGGTTGGATCCGTAACATCCCATTCTTCGTGATTTGTGTCACCATGAATGCCACTTCATCCATGTGTCCGGCAACCATGACTTTCGGTCCTGTCGCATCCCCTGTTCGCTTCCCGAAAATCGAACCCAGTCCATCTGTAACGATCTCATCCGTGACAGGTGTAATGCGTTCGCGAACGAACTGACGCACCTCGTGTTCAAACCCTGGTGCCCCATTTAATTCCGTCAGTGTTCGAAATAACTCTCTCGTTTTTTCATTCATATGTATCGCCTCCTGTTACCCATTATACAAAAAATTGCTTCAATCACTTAACCTTTTGTTTCTCTCTGAACGAATTATTTGGTACAGTAGGAATAGAACCTGTAAGGAGGGGAATTTTAATGAAAAAACGCTATTGGATTATCGGATTGGCAGCAGCTGTCGTCGCCGCTTTCGCAGTGAAGAAGGCCGTTGACAACAAACAACTTTCTGCCGAAGAAGCGCTCGAAATCACGAAACGCACATTTTCAGCAAAAGGACGTGTCCAAGGTGCATGGATCTCTGCAACACCGGAGGCTTACGCATATGAGTCACGCGACTACCAAAGCTATAAAGGTGGCATCTCGGTCCTTGAAGGTGATGACGAAAAAACGTATCAATTCACAGTCGATGCCGAAACTGGCGCATTACTCGAATACGCTTAATCAGAAGACCGTGCTTCAATCGATGAAGTGCGGTCTTTTTTTCACGTTCCTATAAAGGAGGTATGATTCATGTCCATTCTTGCTACTATCTTCGTTTTACTTGTTTCCTTAGAGCACTTTTATATCATGGCTCTTGAAATGTTCTTTTTATCCTCTAAGGCGGCACGACGTACATTCGGACTGACGGATGAAGCGGTCGCATCTAAGCAAATCCAGACGCTTTTTGCCAATCAAGGTCTCTACAATGGATTTTTAGCTGCTGGTCTTCTGTTTGGTCTAATCCGTGAAGATATTGCTGTCCAATTGTTCTATTTAGCTTGTGTGATCATTGCCGCACTCTATGGCGCCTTGACGGCTAATCGCTCCATTTTACTTAAACAAGGATTACCCGCCATACTCGCTTTCATCTTTATATTGTTAGCATAAAAAAAGCCTCTACCCAAACGGGTAAAGGTTTTTTTGATTAGCGCGGGTTATCGTTGCGCTCATAAATCGGATTCATGTATTCCGAAGTAGAGTACAAACGTGGTACGACGATGTATAAGACGATCGCTGGTACAGCGATGATCAACAACATCAAGAGTACCGGTAACCAGTAAACGACTTTTTGATGAAGATTGTCCGAGTTGCTGTCGATGTATTCTTTTACGCCGTCAACTTTTGCAGCGTCGGCACTCGTCAACAATTTACCGCTATCGGCATTGAAGAAGTGGATTTCACGTTTGATTGTGATGAAGATGCCGTCACGGACTGTCTTGATGACAGCGATTCCGCCAATGACTTCTTCTCCTTTTCCGTTCGTGAACGTCTTCGGATCCTCGATTTCGACCGAACCTTTTTTATAATCGTAATGCGTCGTTGGTAATTCCTCATCTAATGCTTTTGTCATTTCTGAGGTATCAACCGCAGCAAGTACCGATTGACCGATACTTAATGCGAGAAAGAGCGCCGTTACGAAGGCTAAGCTTTTCTGCCACATCCCCAAATTCCCCCTTTACCTATAAGTACAAGTTCTTCAGTCAACAACATTGTACCAATTAATAAGAAAAAAGTGTGAAAGAAATACCAGGAAAATAAGAAAACTTTTTGTCTAAATTAATTTTGGTACGTTGCTTCCATCCGATAAATCGGTTGACCCATTGAAGAAAAACGCTCTTCATACTCTGTCCGGACGTTATCTTCCGGTTCATTCGCATGTAGATCAAGCGACATCCAGTCGAAGCGCATGCCGTACGCCGACATCGTCATCAGACTCGATTCAAACAACTTGCGATTATCGGTCTTAAAGTGAATTTGTCCTTTCGCAGGTAAGATATCTTCATACGTTGAGAGGAACGTTTTATACGTCAAACGACGTTTCGCATGACGTGTCTTCGGCCATGGATCCGAGAAGTTCAAATAAACGCGCGCTACTTCACCTTTTTCGAAGTAATCACGTAAATCTTTCGCATCGACTGTCAAGACGCGAACATTTGCTTGTGGAGCCTCTACTAATTTTTGAACGATCGTCACTGCTACGCTCTCAAAAAGTTCAATCGCGATGAAGTTGATCTCCGGATGTTGGTTTGCCATCCCTGTGATGAAGGCTCCTTTTCCTGACCCCACTTCGATGTAGATCGGATTATCATTCTTGAACTCCGTTGCCCAGTTTCCTTTCAGGGATGCTGGTTCTGCTATATAGATTGAGGATTGTTCCTTCATATAATCCTGCGCCCATGGTTTATGTCGTAAACGCACTATCGTTCATCCTTTCCAAACTTAGATTATCCGCAGATAAGTTTATCATGATTCGGGTAATTATATAAGAACTTCTTCAATCCCGATTGAAGAATGTTCAGCAGTTCGTCACTTGAGAAACAGTGAGCAATCTACTACACTAAAGGTACGTAAGAACTAAAAAGGAGGGCTATACCATGGAAGACTTCTTGATTGCTTGGGGCTCCCCCATCGTTCTCGTCATGGGCATCTGTGCCTTATTCGTCTGGGCGACTTTCGGAAAAGTCGACGTTGAATAAGCGCAATCTCTGTACCTTGTGTAATCGTACACAAGGTACTTTTTTTATTCTCTAAACGAATTTAGGTTGGATTTACCATGAAACAGATGTATACTTTTTTCGAAACAGATTATTTATTACAGCTATCGAACACCAAAAAACGTTGGTAAAAAGGAGAATTGTAATGAACGAAAATAAAAACAGTGATTCAAAAGAACTAGTACAGAAGAAAACAGGTGCAGACTTAGTCGTCGATTCACTCATCGAACAGGGTGTAGATTACATTTTTGGTATTCCTGGCGCCAAAATTGATTCCGTCTTCAATGTGTTACAGGATCGGGGACCTGAACTCATCGTTGCACGTCACGAACAAAATGCTGCATTCATGGCTCAAGCCATTGGTCGCTTGACAGACAAACCAGGCGTTGTACTTGTAACATCTGGCCCAGGCGCATCAAACTTAGCGACAGGTCTTGTGACAGCAAACTCTGAAGGTGATCCAGTTGTCGCAATCGCCGGAGCCGTTACACGAGCAGACCGCTTAAAACGAACACATCAGTCCATGGACAATCAGGCACTCTTTACACCGATTACGAACTTCAGTGCAGAAGTGCAAGATGCCGATAATATTCCAGAAGTACTGTCCAATGCTTTCCGAACAGCGGAAACGACTTCCGGGGCTGCTTTCGTTAGTATCCCGCAAGACGTCGGATTGAGCGAAGCGAACGTCACGGCATTCCGTGCGGTTGAAGCACCGAAGCTCGGTGTTGCACCAGAAGCTTGGGTTGAAGAAACAGCTCGTTTGATCCAAGATGCGAAGCTACCTGTCTTGTTGCTTGGTATGCGTGCGAGTCAGCCGGACGTCGTACATGCGATTCGTTCCCTGCTCAAACACGTCTCGATTCCTGTCGTCCAGACGTTCCAAGCGGCCGGCACATTATCACGTGAGCTTGAATCGAATTTCTATGGACGCGTCGGACTATTCCGTAACCAACCGGGAGATGCACTGCTCGCAGAAGCGGATCTCGTCCTCTCGATCGGCTATGACCCAATTGGCTATGATCCGAAATTCTGGAACCAACCGACGCACGACCGGACGCTTGTCCATATTGATCAAATGCGTGCTGAAATTGACCACTTCTATCGCCCAGACCGCGAGCTTGTCGGTGATATGGCGAAAACGGTCGATGCAATCGCCGAGCGCCTGCAACCACTCACATTACCTGAAAGTTCAGCTCAATTCCTTGAAGGATTACATCAACGTCTTGTCGATCGCGATGTTCCTCCTGTCGCGGATTCTCCGTTGACGCACCCACTCTATTTCATGAAGACGTTACGTGAAAAAATTGCGGATGATGTCACGGTCACAGTCGACGTTGGTTCTCACTATATTTGGATGGCACGTCATTTCCGTTCGTACGAACCACGTCACCTTCTCTTTAGTAATGGGATGCAAACGCTTGGTGTCGCGCTTCCTTGGGCAATCGCAGCAACACTCGTACGTCCTGGTAAGAAGGCCGTCTCGATTTCAGGTGATGGTGGATTCCTCTTCTCGGCAATGGAACTTGAGACAGCTGTTCGTTTGAACTCACCACTCGTCCACTTCGTATGGCGTGATAGCGGATTCGACATGGTCGCGTTCCAACAAGAGATGAAATACAAACGGAAATCCGGTACGTCATTTGGTGACGTCGATCTCGTCAAATATGCTGAGAGTTTCGGAGCAAAAGGATTACGCGTCAATCATCCATCTGAACTAGCCGCAATCATGGATGAAGCACTCGCGACAGAAGGACCAGTCATCGTCGATGTTCCGATTGATTATCGCGACAACATCGCGCTCGGAGAACAAGTTCATCTCGATCAATTGAACTGAGGAGGATTCACATGACACACGATAAAACGCTCGTCCAGATTTCAACGATGATGGCACTGCTCGACGGAGTATTCGAGAGTGAAGTCACATACGCGTCCGTTATTGATCAACGAAATTTTGGTATCGGAACGTTCGACCACTTGGATGGTGAGATGATTGGTTTTGATGGTCAGTTCTACCAGCTCCGTTCAGACGGTAGCGCTCGACCACTTCAGCCTGAGACGACGACGCCGTTTGCGACATTGACCCGTTTCGTGCCAGAGCAAACGCTCTCCGTGGCAGAAGAGATGTCAAAATCGGAATTCGAACACTGGTTGAATGAACAACTACCGACGATCAATAGTTTTTATGCCGTTCGAATTGATGGAACGTTCACAGAGGTGCAGACACGTACCGTCGCACATCAAGAAAAACCGTTCGTTCCAATCACGGAAGCTGTCGCCTCTCAAAGCGCGCGTACTTTCGAACAAACGGAAGGAACACTCGCCGGTTACTACACACCACGGTTCGGTCACGGTATCGCCGTCGCTGGATATCATCTTCATTTCATCGATGCTGAACGCGCGGGCGGAGGCCATGTCTTTGACTACACGGTCAAGAACGTCACCATCACATTCGAAGAAAAACCGCAGCTTGATTTACGTTTACCAACGACTGAAGCGTATCGGTCGGCGGATCTTGAAAGTCATGATATTGAAAAAGAGATTAAAATCGCAGAAGGTTAATCAAAAAAGCGTGTCGTTCCTTTTCGGAATGACACGCTTTTTAGTCGTTCGAGTATTCAAGTAACTGTTCTAGAAAATGATAGCTGTCCTCGACATCCGGATGACGCATATCTTCATACCAATACAAGGATAATACAGCTTGCGCTACGACATACCAATGCATTCGTTGTTTCAGATCATTCGTCAACGGATGACCATAATGCTCAAACCATTCGGGCCAAGCCGCTTCATCGACATAACTGTATAACATCATCCCGAGGTCATACGCACGGTCGGCAATGATCGCATCATCCCAGTCGTTCAGGTAGAGTTGACCGTCCGCTCCCGTCAACCAATTATTATGATTTAGATCTGAATGACAGACGACTTGTTCATCCGTTCTTACTTGCTCCAGATTTCGTTCGAGATAATCCATCGCAAGTTCTACCAGTTCTGGATTCTCTAAGTCTTCTGGTTGAAAATATAAGTGACATTGGCGCAATAACTCATCAGGCTCGATCGGACGTTGGTCAAGCTGTTGTAGCATGAACAGCAATTCCTTCGAATCATGGATTTTCCCAAGCAAACGCGCCACTTCCGGACGTTCCATCATTTCCGGCTCCAACTCGTCGCCTTCAATGAATTGTTGCGCACTGATGACATCCCCGCTATAGATTCGTTTCGTCCATAATAATTTCGGGACGATTCCGTCCGCGGATAAAATCGCCAAGAACGGCGATGAATTTCGTTTTAAAAACAATTTTGATTGTCCGGTTGAAGCGATGTACGCTTCTCCTGTGATTCCACCTGCTGGCGTAAGGGTCCAGCCTTCGCCAAGCGCATCTAAAATATCTATTTCCATTATAATCCGCTCAACTTTTTTAGTAGATTTGCCTAAGGCACAATGCTTATCTTAACACGTCGCAATCGTCGTTGACAACGGAAGGACTTGAATCCTATCGACACCTTTCAGAAGCGGGTCGACCGAGGCATCATCCCCTTGGACATGTACATTCCAGCGCGAGTGATCGAGTGAGACTTCCACGATTTCGTGCGTCGTATTGTAGACAACGAGCGTGCGTTGCCACGCATCGTACGAATGGATCGCTTCGACTTCGTAGGCGATGACACCCGGACGTAAGTTGATGAAACGAAGCAGCTCTCGAACCTGATTCGCCCGGTGTAGACGGAATCCGCCATGCATTCTGCGAATTTGTAAAATCGTCTTGATATACGTAACGAGGGAGAGATGATCATCCCGGCGTTCCCAGTCCATTCGGTTGATTTCGTCCGATGCATTATAACTGTTTTCGACACCTTGTTTCGTACGCAAGAACTCTTGACCCGCATGCAGAAACGGAATGCCTTGCGCAAGCAAAGCGATCGTTTGAGCTAATCGACTCATCCGTAATAACTGAAGTTCGTCCGCTTCCGGACAGGAGATCTTCAATTTGTCGTACAGCGTATGGTTATCGTGCGCCTCGACATAGTTGATCGAATACGTCGGTTCCGGAAAACGTCCATACGTTTGGTTATCGATATGAACACTACCCGCAATCCCGTTTCGGACCTCTCCTTCTTTCCATCCGTCTCCGGCAACGAATCCTCGATCGTATGCACTGAACGTCGATCCTTTCAAGGCATCACGGAACACGTCATTAAAATGAGCGATTCGCGGCATTTGCGCAGCCGAGGCGCTCATCGCTTTGAATCGTTCCGGCAATGCCGTCGCAAGATCCCAGCCCTCTCCATACACAAGAATCGTAGGATCAATCGCATCGAGTGCTGCACGTACTTCATTCATCGTCTCAATGTCATGAATGCCCATTAAATCAAATCGAAACGCATCAATGCGGTAGACACGAGCAAAGTACGTCAAGCAATCAACGATGAGTCGACGCATCATGAATCGTTCGGATGCGGTATCGTTTCCAACACCCGTTCCGTTTGAAAGTGTGCCGTCTACTTCATAACGGAAATAATAACCCGGAACGAGCTGTTCAAGAGAGG
The DNA here is from genome assembly GCF_002377745.1 of Exiguobacterium sp. UBA3491. Classification (NCBI taxonomy): domain Bacteria; kingdom Bacillati; phylum Bacillota; class Bacilli; order Caryophanales; genus Exiguobacterium; species Exiguobacterium sp. UBA3491. The sequence goes on along the minus strand of NZ_DFQK01000028.1, from coordinate 196,592 downwards.
AACGCTCCCGAACAAAAACGTGGTTCATGACGACATCGAACGTAACACGAATCCCTGCTTCATGGAGTCGCTCCACCATATCCGCGTATTCTCGGACGCGAACGAGCGGTGCGACCGAACTCGCGTAGCTCCCAGCTAATCCGAACCAAAGCATCGGATCGTATCCCCAGTTATATGGCGACCTTGTTCGTTCATCGGTCGTTTCGAAGAAGTGGACCGGTAACAGCTGCAGATGCGTAATCCCGAGATCAAGAAGATAATCAAGACCTGTCGCATGTCCACGAGAAGAAACTGTTCCACGTTCCGCCACCCCTGCATATTGTCCCGGATGACTTGAACCAGCGGAACGATCAATCGTAAAATCGCGAATATTTGCTTCATAGATGACAGCGTCCGACGGTTTGACGAACAGAGGACGCGCGACTCGCTTTGGAAACCACTCGGAAATCGTCTGTTCAACGTCGGCGATGACACCGTAACGACCGTTTACCGATATCGCATGAGCGTATGGATCGACGACTTCATGTGTGCCAACGTAAGTCGTCACTTCATAGCGGTACCATCGTTCTGCTGATTCTTGCCCAAGTCGAAGGTGATAGGTACCTTGCTCTTGTCGCTCCATCTTGTGTCTTCCGAGTACCTGTTCATCTTGATCGTATACGATACACACGATTTGCTCTGCGACAGGCGACCAGACAGCAAAATGATACGTATCGTCTTCTTCCCAGACACCGAGTTTCTCTTCGTAACGGTACTTTCGCTCGAACGCTTCCGTCCGAACTAATCGATCAGGAACGACACGGATTGACATGCCTGCTCCGAACACCTCATAGCGGCATTCTAACTCGACTGGTTCAAGAACCGTTAACTCATAAATCACGAACTGTTCCTCTCGATGCGTTTCGGTCTGTTGAATTTCAAGCGGTTTCCCATCACATTCAAGCGACCAGTGGATTGACGGATTGCCTTCGACCTCGACTCGGATGCTTCGAAACGATGAGAACTCTGCCCGGATCACCGGTATTACCACCTCTTGGTTCGTCATGTCTTTCGCAACGACAATGCCGTCGCTTCCTCCCCTACTCTTGAATTCGTGACTGCCCTTCACTTAGAATTGCCATTTGAAACGGAATCGATACGGTCTCTTTCAGGATTTTTTCACACACCCGCATCTGAAACGCTTTTGTATGCGGCGCACTTGCATTCATTCGTTGTAGCCAGTTTGGAAACTCGACTTTATTGACGTAAGTCGTCGTCGTTTCTTTTGGAATCTGATCAAAATAACCTGAAGGTGCTAAAATGACTCGTTCGATCGGCAAGACATAATCTCGCCCAAGTACGACTCGTAGAATATCTTCCGTCCGTTTTAAACCGATGTTCGGATTCAAAATTTGCTTTGCGGATGCCTTGAACGGTTGTTCCCGCCACAACTTATCTCGCCGGATATGATAGATACTTTCGTCACCGTCAAGCCATTCCATGATATAAATCGCGGATGGACCGACGACGAACGGACTCAATTCGACTTCCCCGACTTGATATTGAATGACGGCGCGATAAAACATTGCATACTGTTCATTCAAGAGATGTAACATCTGATAAAAGTCTAAATGACGTTTTAACGGAATCCGCCAAATGTCCTCTTCGCCCGCTCCACCAGTAACGTTTAATAATTTTTGTAACTCGAGACGTTTTTTGTACCATTTATCAAACGCTCTTCGAGATAATTGTTTACCCGGAAGTTGAATGACTTCGCTTTTTTTCATCACTTGCCACCACTTCTTCGGACGGATGAGCGTTTCCCCGGGAAATAATTCTCCAGCCTCCCATCTACGATAGACATGAGCGTAATCAAGTGCCTGATGTTCACCGAACCGTTTTGTCATCTCAAGCGGATTTTTTTCAAATCGACTATCTAAGTCATATAGTTTCATCAAGATTGCGATGGGGATCACCTCATTCCTCTTTACCTAGATGAATCCGGTAAACCGGTTCATATCGCGGCGAAACGCCTAGTCGTACTTCAAACAGAATAAGTTCACGAACAGTCCATTCCACCGGTTGTATCGGATTCGTCGTCCATTCTTCCGCCTCCGTGCGCCACTTCTTCGCGATCGTGACATGCGGAACGAATGGTTTAGTCGCACTTGGATCAATCAGACGCACTAATCGAAACAATTCCTCTGCTTCTGTTCCGAATCCGACGACACGTGGTCGCTCGTTTTGTCCAAAGGTAATTAGACGATCCAATCGAAGTACGAAAGGTTCGATCGTGCGCGCAATCTCCTGCAGTTGCTGTTTCCACGATTGTTGTTCTTTTTCACCCAATGGACCAAAAAAACGAAGCGTCAAATGGTACTCTTCTAACGTATAGACATTTCGAAAGTAATCAGATAGAGATAAACGATTAGCGATATTCGCTAAATCTTCAGAAGGAATCGGTAAGGCAACGAAAAAGTGTCGTTCCTGTCTCATCGTATCTTCACTCCTTCATTCGACCACTGACACTGTACAAGACGGCACCAAGAATACTGCTAATTGTATATACCCAAAAGACGGTATAGATTGTACTTTGGTCTAGCACAAACCCACTCATCAAGTTAAACAGTGCTGTCGCTAGCCCTGTCGTCGTTGCCATATATGTACTGACAGCTGTTGCGACCATCGTCTCTGGAACGAGTGACCGAACATAGTCTAATGCAACAGGGATCAACAATCCGACGATCATTCCTTGCATCGCAGACAATACCCAAAGCATGACGATCGGAAGCTCTAATGCGATCATCGCCGTACGAGCAGCTGACAGCAAGGAAATGAAGACAAGAACTGGAATCGCTCCGAATCGTAACAATAGACGCGAAGCGATGCGCATGAACGGGATTTCGCACAGAACGGCGACGAAGAACAAGGTCCCGACGAGCGCGGTCGTCTCTCCACGAATCGTGACGTAGCTGCCAAAGTAATAGTTATTGGCGAAGATCGGTCCGAAGATCAAACTCCCTCCCGCTAAGAATAACAAGAAGCGTCGATTCGAAAAAAGTTGTTTTAACGGTACCTGTTGTTGATGTGAAATGTGTACGCTCCCCGTTTCTTCAATACCGATCAACACAAGAAAACCAAGAACCCACGCTGCACCGGTCGCATAAAAAATCAGACCAAGTCCACCCTCCTCAGTGATTTGTCCAAGGATGAAGACGGCTAAAGCAAAACCAGCTGATCCAAAAAGACGCAAGGCGCCATAATCTACCTTACGTTTTCGTGTATATTCGATCGCTAGTGTATCAACGAGTGGAATATGCGCACACTGGAATAATGCCCAGACACATGAAATCAATAGTAAAAGTAGATAAGCGGACGTCATTAAGTAACTTAATGTAAATACTCCAGCGGCGAGCATGGCAACGAGTAAGAGACGTTTCGGCTTTCCGAGTCGATCTGCCGCGATGCCCCAAACGGGCTGTAAGAAAATAGAGAGAATCGGTCCGATCGCAACGATTGTACCAATCTCTGAAGCGGACAGACCGAACGCATCGCTTGAAAAATAAAGCGCAAGATACGGAATGAGTGCACCTTGTCCAAAGAAAATAAAGAAATATAACGCTTGGAAATGATAAGTTTGACGATTTTTCACACGGAACTTCCTTTCAAGAAGCAATCCCCCCATCTCCACGATGCGGGGGATCATCAGTCATTATTTTGCGAGTTCATAAATTGCTTCTGCATAAATCGCGACAGCAAGCAAGAGTTCTTCAAAATCAACATATTCATCGACTTGGTGGGCAACTTCAGGACCACCTGGGAAGACTGGTCCAAATGCAACCCCTGCCGTCAACGAACGTGCATATGTACCACCACCGATAGCAATCAGATCAGCTGGTTGGTTCGTATGACGTTCATACACGGCACTCAGTGTCTGAATCAATTCATGATCCGGATCGACATGGTGTGGTGTCATATGTGTTCGAGTCTGTAACTCGAAGCCATATCCCGCTGCCGCTTCCTTGATGATTTGCAAGCGTTCCGTGAAGTCTGCTGAATAAGGATAACGGATGTTGATCGACGCTGTTCCTTGCTCTTCTGCATACCGGAATACACCACCGTTGATCGTTAAGTCACCTGTCTCGTCTGAAGCAGCGACACCAATCGCTACACCGCGAGAATCACGGAACATGTGCGTGACAAGCTGAATATAACGACGACCGTTATAATCCAAGTGAAGCGTATTGAGGAAACGTGCTAAATGTAAGGCAGCATTTTTACCGTTATCCGGCTCCATGGCATGGGCTGCGACACCGTTCACATCAAGAACGAGACCTTCCGTTTCTTGCTTGACCGTCCCAGACAAGCCTTGTTCTTCAAGATACGTATGGAAATCCGTTTCAAGCGTCCCCACTTCGACGACACGAAGAAGTGCTTGGGCATGACCCGGAACCATGTTCGGACGTTCGCCACCTTCAAAACGAACGAGATGGTAGCCTGTATCAGATGCTTGCGCTGGTTTTCCTTGAATCAATAACCCATCATACAGTCCTTTTTCCGCATTGATGATCGGGAAGTCGGCATCTGGTGCAAAGCCGAGAGTCGGCATCTCTTCATGTTTGAAGTAATGATTCACACAACGCCATTCACTCTCTTCATCTCCTCCAGCAATCAAACGAATACGTTTTGAGAGCGGTAATCCGAGTTCTTTGACGATCTTCAAGGCATAATAAGCTGCCATCGTCGGTCCTTTATCATCGATTGCACCGCGCGCATACAGCTTCCCATCGACAAGCGTTGGGTTAAACGGACCGTATGTCCAGTGATCGCCACCAGCTGGTACGATGTCTAAGTGACAAAGAATACCGAGTAACTCTTCCCCTTGACCATATTCCAAATGTCCGGCGTATCCATCAACATTTTTTGTCTTGAATCCGTCTCGTTCCCCTGTCGCGAGCATCCAATCAAGGGCTCGTTTGACTTCTTGACCAAACGGTGCACCTTCTTCGATTGTTGATTCATCAAGTATACTCGGAATCCGCAGTAGTTCTTTTAAATCCTCCAATAAGTCCTCGCGACGCGCGAGTACTTCTTCTTTCCAATTCACCATCTGATTTCGCTCCTTCATTCTGAGTTGGATTCGTTTCCTATACACCTTTCTAGTATAGCGAATATTCGTTCAGATACGAACATCCAAATTCTGTTTTCTTTTTTATTTGTTGAAATAACGAACATTCAACGATGTTAAAACTCCAATTATCGACTTTACAATCTGTTTGAATATTTTTTTTATGCAAACGTTCGGTTAAATCACTTGCAATTTAATATCAAAACGTTATACTAAAGGCGAAACAACTGGATATTGCATTGTCTTTTGTCACCCGAAGCTTTAGAACACTATTCTATCCATTGGGGGAGTGGTTATACCAATGAAAGATTCTACAGACCGTATGTTGACCCGGATTAAATCGATTTATCTCTACATCCAAGAGAACGGAGCTACTACGACAGCAGAGTTGGTTGAAGAGTTTGGCATCACTTCAAGGACCGTTCAGCGGGATTTGAACGTGCTCGAATACAACAATCTCATTGTGAGCCCTCGACGCGGTAGCTGGACGTCGAGCAAGAAACAAAAGCAAGCGGGTTGATCCACTGTTTCACTATGTATATCTTTCGATGACGCGATTCTTCGCGTCTTTTTTTGTTATCTTTTTTAAAACGTGGGGTATAGCTATTGGGAGAAGGAGTTGAGAAGAATGAATATTTTAATCATTGGAGCAAACGGAACGACTGGACGCAAGATGGTCGAATTGATCGCTAAACAAGGTGATCATCAAGCAATCGCGGTTGTACGGGAAGAAAATCAAATCAACGATTTGATTGCACTCGGTGCATCTGAAGTCAGACTTGGGGATTTGACGAAGGATGTCAGTGGTGTCATCAGTAATGCGGACGTCGCCATCTTTGCAGCGGGTGCTGGTGGCGCATCAGACGAATTGACGCGCGCCGTCGATCAAGAAGGCGCAATTAAAGTCATCGATGCAGCAAAAGCTAACGGTATCGATCGTTTCCTGATGCTCAGTTCAGTAGGTACGGAAGAACCAAAAGGTGAATTGAAAGTATATCTCGAATCTAAAGCAACAGCAGACGCACACCTACAGGAAAGCGGACTCAATTATACGATCGTACGTCCTGGTCCGCTCAGCTACGACGACCCGGCAGGCACCGTTGAAACGAAAGAGCATTTTGATTCATACGAAGATCGTAAGATATCGCGTGATGATGTCGCAGCATTGTTCGTTCACTTGATCGATCATCCGACACAATCTCGTGTATTCGAAGTACTCAGTGGTCCTTATCCAATCGCAGAAGCATTGCGTAATCAATAATCGAAACCCATAACAAAAGGCGATGGAATGTACGCTCATTCCACCGCCTTTTCGTTTTGCTTATTCAGGTTGCCAATCAAACAAAGACAGTTCCGCTGGCGTCAGTTCACGATAATCCCCTAGCGCAAGTGCCGGATCAAGTTCCAAGCGCCCAATCGAGCGGCGCTTTAAAAAAGTGACCTCTTTCCCGAGCGCAAGCATCATCCGTTTGACTTGATGGAACTTCCCTTCCGTGATCGTCAACTCAAGCGTTGAATCTGTTTCTGTCGTCGATAAGATGACAAGTTTTCCCGGCTTTGCTCGGTAACCGTCTTCTAACGTGACGCCTGCCGCAACCGCTTCGATGTCTTCTTGCGTCAACACTCCTGTCACTTCTGCGTAATACGTTTTTTCGACGTGTTTCTTTGGAGACATTAAAGCGTGATTAAACGACCCATCATTCGTCAACAGCAATAGACCCTCTGTATCTTTATCGAGTCGTCCGACCGGGAACGGTTTGAAATACGTCACGTCTTCAAACAACAGATCAATGACGGTCTCATCTCGTTTATCTTCTGTTGCACTAATGACACCCGGTGGTTTATTCATCATCAAGTAGATGTATTTTTGATACGTGACCGGTTCGCCGTACATCAGAACTTGTTGCGTCTCGACATCGACATGTTGTTTCGGATCACGCACGATCTCACCATCGACTTGAATTGCCCCTGCCTTCAGCAGCAGCTTCACTTCTTTTCGGGAGCCTGCTCCCATGTTGGATAACAATTTATCTAGACGCATGACCTCGTCCTCGTTTCAATGAAATTTTACGTCCTAATACGACTTCTGCTAAGCCACTCCAAATCGAGAGTCCTGCAAAAATCACGATTCCGACTGCTGCACCTACGATCAGAATCAATAGAGACGCCCATGTCGTCTCTGGCAAGATGGATACCATTCCCCACTTGACGAGCGCGACACCCGCTCCCATCAAGGCGCTGATGATCAAGATCAACGACGTCCGGCGTAAGACCGTATTGAATGGGAACTTCACCGTTTGTGTGATCCGGAAGAACATTAAACCGGTCGCAACGAGATAGCCGATGATCGTCGCATATCCAGCACCTGTTCCATCACCCGTCAAATGAATCAACGGTGCATTCAAGAGATACTTCGCAAGTAATCCAGCAAGTGTTGCGATGATCGTAAAGTATTGACGGTTAATCCCTTGAAGGACCGCTGCCGTGACTGAATAAAGAGCAAGGAACAAGGCACTTGGTGCATAACTCAACAGATAGACCCATGCTGCTTGATCTTTCGGGAACAGGACGTGGAACGTTTCTTCACTGAGGAGAATCATTCCGACAACTGCAGGAATCGTCACGAAGAAGACGAGTTGATAAATCTGTGAAATTTGAGCCCGTACCTTTCGCATATCCCCCTGCGTAAATGAGGCTGTCAATAGTGGCGTCGCAGACAAAGATAAGCCCGTTGCGACAGAGACCGGAATCAAGACGATCTTATGACTATCCGCAATCAGATAAGCCGTCGCATTTCCGGCAGCTTCGAGCGTATAGCCGATACTTTGTAACGCGGCATTCATCGTGTTCTGATCAATGACTTGGTAAAGCGGCGTCGAAAGACCGACCATGACGATCGGAATCGCGTACGTCAATAATTCCTTATACAAATCCGTTAACGGGCGATCCGGCGAACGGACGGTTTGAGTAGCACGAAGCTCCTGCAGCCCACTGGATCGTTTGCGGAAGTAATAGATGAGAACCGCGACACTACCGATTGCACCAATGAATGCACTGAACGTTGCAATCGTCGCTGCAAAGGCTACACCTGAATCAAATACATAGATAGCGATGCTGACTCCTACGAGTAAGAAGATGATGCGGACGATTTGTTCCAAGATTTGCGAAATCGCTGTCGGTCCCATCGATTGATATCCTTGGAAATATCCACGCGTCATACTCATCGGTGGAATCAAGAGTAACGCAAAACTAACCCCTCGAATCGTCATCGTGACGGCATCGACGTACGAGGCTGAATCAACGTCACCGCCTGGAATCGCCCGGTGCGCTAAATACGGTGCAAGGAAGAATAAGGCGAGAAAAGAGACAACCCCGGTCAAGGACATGATCTTTAGACCAGATCGATACAATCGTTCACTCGTATCATATTCTCCTAACGCATTGTATTTGGCGACGAATTTTGAGACGGCAACAGGAATCCCCGCTGTCGCGACACCAATCATGATCGCATAGTAGTTGTAGGCATAGGTATAGAACATGATACCTGTCGCACCGACCATGAACTGAAACGGAAAGAGATAAATCAAACCCAGTGCGCGGGAAATCAGCGACGCACCGGACAGGAGCATCGTTCCACGAACGAATCCTGCATTGCCGGAAGAAGTAGACTGCTTATTACTGACTGTGGACATGGTAACATCCCTCACGCTTTCTGATTTTTAAATCGACACTCTAATCGTGATTGTCTCATTATACAAGTTCTCTCGTACACAATTGCAAATCATTATACCGCTGTCTATCTTGAATTGAAAGAGACGGTTTGTTTACAGTCGCAACTTCTGCTAAAGTGAAACAAGCAGAATTCTATGAATGAGGTGACCTTATGTACGATGTAATCGTAATCGGAGGCGGACCGAGCGGTTTGATGGCGACGCTCGCCTCTTTACAAGCCGGAGCCCGGACGCTCCTGCTCGATAAAGGAAATAAATTAGGACGAAAGCTCGCAATCTCTGGCGGCGGACGGTGTAACGTCACGAACCGAAAGCCACTCGATGAGCTCGTCCAGTCGATTCCAGGAAACGGACGTTTCCTTTATAGCGCCTTTTCTCAATTTAATAATGAATCGATCATCGATTTGTTCGAAGGATTTGGTGTCGCACTCAAAGAAGAGGATAACGGTCGGATGTTCCCGGTCTCGGATAAGGCGGCAGACGTCGTTCGTGTATTGATTGATCAAATCCGTGCACATGGCGCCGAGATTCAAACAGACGCGCAAGTCGCTACGCTCGACTTTCATCCAGATGGTTCTTTTGCAGCTGTCATCTTAGAAAACGGCATGCGTCTTGAAGCAAAAAGTTGTATCGTAGCGGTCGGCGGACAATCTGTTCCGCACACGGGTTCGACGGGTGACGGCTATCCGTGGGCTGAAAAAGCGGGTCATACGATCACGGAACTTTTCCCAACGGAAGTCCCGATTTTGTTAGGTGATACGTTCATTCATGAAAAAACATTACAAGGACTGTCGTTGCGTGACGTTGCCTTAACGGTTCACGGTAAAAAGGACAAAGCAATCAAGACACATACGGGTGATCTACTGTTCACACACTTCGGTTTAAGTGGTCCGATCGCTTTACGGTGTAGCCAATATACGATCAAAGAGCGCAAACGATCGAAAGAGACGATCGTTCATCTATCGATCGACCTCTTCCCGGATGAGTCACTCGGTGCATTAACAGAACGCTTCCAGGCAGCACTTGCGGCAAATCCGAAGAAATCGGTTCGGAATGCCCTTCGTGGTTTTGTACCAGAACGATTGCTTGAACTCCTGTTCGCTCGAATCGGCTTTGGCGATGAAGTGTGTACACAAGTAAAGAAACAGGACTGGACGGACTTCCTGCAACAATTGAAACGATTCCCACTCAAAGCAACAGGAACGCTCGATTTCGATAAGGCCTTCGTCACTGGTGGCGGTGTCTCGATTAAAGAGATTGATCCCAAAACGATGATGTCGAAAAAGGCGGAGCGATTATTCTTCGCTGGCGAAATTCTTGATATCCATGGCTATACAGGTGGATACAATATCACAGCTGCGTTCGTGACGGGTCATTGTGCCGGTAGTCACGCTGCAGAGATGGCACGTGACACTGTCTCTTAATACAAAAAAGACCCGATTCGTCTCTGTATAATCAGAGAAATCGGGTCTTTTTTCTACATCAGTCAATCGGTGTGAACGATCGACTTGAGAATTTATCCGTGACGACTAAGGCGAACAATTCATTATCTTGTACAAAGATTCCTTTTGATCCATACACTTTCGGACTCGCTGTCTCCCCCGTAATCGTTTTCTCTTTCTGATCAATCGAATAAAGATAAAGTGCTTCTGAGTCTAACGTGTAGATCCGACCTTGCCGTTCTGCAAGACCAATCGGACGGAATCTGGATTCAAATGCTTTTTTCGCATCACTTCGCATTCCGCTCGCCGCTTCGATTTTCTCTCGTTTGATGATCGACAAGTACGGTGGTTTTTGCTTTTTCTTTAAGGCACGCTTCTTCTTTTCCGAAGCATCTGGATCAATCTTGATTTTGTCCTCTTTCATTGCAAAGTAAGTCAATTCAACACGACCAATCGAGCGAATTTGATTGATTGTATAGAATTCTTTTTTCTTCGCATCATATCCAAGACCATGGAAACTGTCTCGAATCGTCGTCCCTTGTACTTTTTCGCGTTTTTCTTCACTCCAGACGCCATCTTTTCGTTTAATCGTGACTAGAATTTGATTCGACGTCAATAAAGCGACTGTCTCTCCGTCAACGAGTGTCATCCCGTCAAGACCAGACAATAAGAGATTCCCTTCTTCCAACTGAAACGTCGCATTGATGCGTTCTCCAGTTCCACTGATTTCAAAGAAACGATAGTCCTCTGTTACGACGAGGTACGAACCGATGGAATCATCATATAACATCTGTTGAACATTTTTAATTAACGGTTCTTCTGGATTCGGAATGGCTGAAGGCGTTTTCGGTGGCACCTGTTTGACAGCTGCCTGATGCTTCGATTGCGTCTCGATTTTCGCGAACGTTTCCTGAATACGTGACAACGTCTCTGGCTTTGAGAAGACGAGCAGTATACAAAGGATCAACCCCGAAACGACAGCAAAAATCGTTGTATAGACTATATAAGATCGTTTCATTGATGGTACTCGCCTTTCTTTCTCGGTTTCTGATTCAGTGTAGCAGAAGGACGTTCAAAAAAAAAGCGGACTTGCGACGGAAATGAAGAAACCCCCTCCATTCGCATCAAGTGAATGAAAGGGGTTATGGCTTAGTTCGCCACGATATTGATCAATTTTTTCGGTACGACGATGACTTTCCGAACCGTCTTGTCGCCAATCCATTCTTGTGTCTTTTCATCAGCAAAGGCAAGTGCTTCGATTTCTTCTTTTGTCGCATCGATGTTGATTTCGATTTTCGAGCGAACTTTACCGTTCACTTGAATGACGAATTCCATCGTATCGCTGACAAGTTTTGATTCATCGAATGTTGGCCATGCCGCATACGTCAATGTCTCTTCAAAGCCAAGTTGTTCCCAGAGTTCCTCACCAAGGTGCGGCGCGACTGGTGTTAACAATTGAATGAATCCACGAAGGAAGTGACGCGGGAGAACCGGCTGTTTATTCGCTTCGTTGACGAAGACCATGAGTTGCGAAATCCCGGTGTTGAACTGAATGTTCGCGAAGTCTTCCGTGACCTTCTTGACGGTCTGGTGGTATATCCGTTCGAAGTCAGCATCGACTTCCGTGACGTCTTGAATGTCTGCTGTCCGTTCGAACAAGCGCCAGACACGGTCGAGGAAACGACGCGCCCCGTCAAGACCGTTCTCAGACCAGGCAACCGATGCATCGAGTGGTCCCATGAACATTTCGTATAAACGTAACGTATCAGCACCATGCGACTTGACGATTTCATCTGGGTTGATGACGTTACCGCGAGATTTTGACATTTTCTCGTTGTTCTCTCCAAGGATCATTCCTTGGTTGTATAACTTCTGGAATGGTTCTTTTGTTGGTACGACGCCTGCATCATACAAGACTTTATGCCAGAAGCGCGCATACAACAAGTGGAGAACAGCATGTTCTGCTCCACCGATGTAAATATCGACTGGAAGCCAGTATTTTAATTTTTCCGGATCCGCAATCGCTTCTTCATTGTGTGGATCGATGAAACGAAGGTAATACCAGCAGCTTCCTCCCCATTGTGGCATCGTATTCGTCTCGCGACGGCCTTTCATTCCTGTTTCAGGATCCGTGTAATCCAACCAGTCTTCAGCAAGCGCAAGTGGTGATTCGCCTGTACCAGACGGTTTGATTTCTGGAATGATTGGAAGCTCAAGTGGTAATTCCTCTTGATTGAGTGTTTTCATCGAACCATCTTCCATATGAACGACTGGAATCGGCTCGCCCCAATACCGTTGACGACTGAACAACCAGTCTCGGAGTCGATACGTGATTTTTTTACGACCGACTTGATTCGTTTCGAGTTCAGCGATCATCGTCTCGATTGCTTCTTGTTTCCCAAGTCCATCAAGCATATGCGAGTTGACGTGTTCGCCCTCTCCCGTGTAGGCTGCTTCGTCGACATTTCCACCCGCGACGACTTCAACGATCGGTAAGTCGAACTGCTTCGCGAATTCGTGGTCGCGCTCATCGTGTCCTGGGACAGCCATGATCGCACCTGTTCCGTAAGAAGCAAGGACATAATCAGCGATCCAGATTGGAAGACGATCGCCTGAGATCGGATTGACCGCAAAAGCACCCGTGAAGACACCTGTTTTTTCCTTCGCTAAATCCGTTCGCTCGAGATCTGACTTCGTTTGGACTTGCGAAATGTACGCATCGACGGCTTCCTTGTGATCCGCTGTCGTGATGTCAGCTACGAATGGATGCTCCGGTGCAAGTACTAGATACGTCGCACCGAAGATCGTGTCCGGACGTGTCGTAAAGACCGTGACTTGTTTTTTATGTCCATCAATCGTGAAATCAATCTCAGCACCCTCAGATTTCCCGATCCAGTTGCGTTGCATCTCTTTGACAGAATCCGGCCAATCGAGATCATCCAGATCTTCAAGAAGGCGATCCGCATATTCCGTGATTTTCAAGACCCATTGACGCATCGGAACACGCACAACCGGATGATTTCCGCGTTCGGATAATCCGTCGATGACCTCTTCATTCGCAAGGACGGTTCCAAGTGCCGGGCACCAGTTGACTGCGACTTCGTCTACGAAGGCAAGTCCTTTTTCATACAACTTCGTAAAGATCCACTGCGTCCATTTATAGTATTTTGGATCCGTTGTGTTGATTTCACGATCCCAGTCATACGAGAATCCAAGTTCTTTAAGCTGACGCTTGAACGTCTCGATGTTTTTCGCTGTGAATTCGCGTGGATCGTTTCCTGTATCGAGCGCGTATTGTTCTGCTGGTAATCCGAACGCATCCCATCCCATTGGGTGAAGGACATTGTATCCTTGCATCCGCTTCATCCGTGCGAGGATATCCGTTGCTGTGTAACCTTCCGGATGACCAACGTGGAGTCCAGCACCTGACGGATACGGGAACATATCAAGGGCATAGAACCCTTCTTTTTCTGGATCTTCTGTCGTGACGAAGGCGTTGTCTTGATCCCAACGCGCCTGCCATTTTGGTTCAATTTCGCGATGATTGTACGGCATGTCTTTTCCTCCTCTAATCTAAAAAAACCGGTCTTCCGCCCCTAAGAAAAGGGACGAAAGACCGGTTTGGCTTCCGCGGTACCACCCACGTTGTCTGTCTATGACAGACCGCTTGATTCACGGATAACGGTGTGAAAGACCGGATTCGCTACTACGACTTCACGAATCGTGCTCCCTGACGAGTTCACGGTTGTTACCGACTGGTTCGCACCTTCCACCAGCTCTCTTGACGGCACCTTTCCCCTACTACTTCAGTTCCATGCATTTGACTATCTTTTTCTAGTGTAATCTGTTTCTTCCTCAAGCGTCAACGCTTCCGTAAAATTTCCTCGATTTCTGCGTGTGATTGTGCGACATGATCCGCTTGCTCTAAGCGTTGCGTCGGCATCCGGTCATCAAGAAGCGCAATCACTTCCATACCTGCTGCTTTCGCGCCAATCATCCCGTTCGCAGCGTCTTCAATGACGAGACAGTTCTCGGGTGCGTGTCCAATCCGCTCTGCCGCAAGTCGAAAAATCGCGGGATCCGGTTTCGAACGGATGACTTCTTCTCCACTGACGTAGTGCGTGATCGGAAGCCCATAATGACGGATGACACGTTCGATTTTCTGAAGTGAACTCGAAGAAGCAATGCCGATATCGTAACCAAGAGTCGACGCTTGTTCGATGACTTGTGTGACGCCTTTTTTTAATCCACACTCCTCTGGCTTTGCATGAATTTGAAACAAGCGATGTTCTTCCTCAAGCAACGCACTAGCTGTTTCTTTCAGCTGATGCTGGGCGACGAGTTCTTCCCACATTTCATCTCCTGTTTTTCCCATGAACGTCGCATACTGAATCGGATCAAGCGGAATCGATAACCTTTCGAACATCTGTTGATGCACTTCAAAGTAGCGAATCTCACTATCTAAGATAACCCCGTCCATATCAAAAATCAGACCGCGTTTTTTCATGATAACTCCCCCTTTATTGATCGATCCTGACTTCAGCATATCAAAAAAAACGACTACACGATGTAGTCGTTTTCATACTCTCATTATCTATTTAACTAGTTGCCACCTGAATACCAGCTTGTCGATACGCCGGAAAATAATCTGAATCAGCATTTGATCCGTATCGTATGCAGAGCAAATCATATAGTGATGGTTGCAGGATGGATTTTCCTTGATGATACTCAAATAGTCGATATCCAGTATAACGGCATTTACTCTCAAAAAGACTATCCCGTTCTTGATACCCGCCCCCAAGATGTTGTTCGACGAGTCCCCGTGCTTTTGCCTGAAGAATTGCTTCGTACTCAAGTCGCTGATTCGGGAACATTTTCGCTTCATCCCGCTTACAGCCGATCAAATGACCGTGGGCGTATTCTTTTCCAAGCAATACGAAGTATCCCCCAACCGCTTTTCCGTCGATTTCCGCCATCAGTAATAAGGGCTCACAAAGTGGGGTCGTCTCCATCAATTGCTCAAAATACGTCGCGGTAAAATAATAATGAGCCGAGGCATTCTTCCGGTCCATCGTTTCATGATACAACGCTAAAAAAACAGGTAGATCGTCCTGTGTTCCTGTTCTGACGGTTAAGGGTGAAGCAAGCGATTTACGAATCATGCTTCTCGTCTTCTTATGAAATGTCTGCATGATATCTTCAAGTGAAGGACGCAAATCAATACTCGTCGTATGACGGATGAAGGAAACTTTTGTCCAGTCCTGCATAAACCGTTCATTACCTGTTAACGGATTAAAGCGGATCATTTCCGAGACGATCGATTCTTGCTCCGCCCACCTCTCAAAGGATAAACGAGCCTGCTGAATCTCAGACGCAGTCAGTTGACCGATGATTTCCGGTCCACCATAGCCGTACGGTGTAATGAGATCTGAATAAGGCGTATCAAAAATACGACGCTTCAAAAAGGGATAAAACAGTGTTCCTGCATGACCTTCATAAAGAAATAATACCGCTTGCTCAGACGGTCTAGCGTTGAGCGTGACGTATTGGTGACTATAGAAGATATCAAGAGGCTGTTTCTGTACGTGTGTCGTCCAAGTTGCGGCATCTGTGATGAATTGACACCTTTCCATCCGTGCACCTCCAATCAAAAAGAAGAAACGTTCATATGACCTTTCTTTTCAAGTTCTTGATTAGAAAGTACCCATTTCTTTGCCGAAATATTCCATATTATTAAATGTTTGTTTTATAATTTTCGAACGAATGATGTAACAAAAGACAGCTGATCTATCGTCCGCTGTCTCACAAGATAAAGCTCATGATGTGGTTTTAGGAATAGCACGAAGGAAGACAACTCCTGCTAACAGGATCAATCCAATTAAGGTCAAGAAAACTGCTGACATACCTGATAAATCGTAGATCAAACCTCCAACTGTCGGACTGATCATCCGCCCTGCTGAAGCAGCGATATTAACGTATCCTTGGAATTCTCCTTCTTTTCCGATTGGCGCAAGTCGCGCCGCCATTGCAGGAACCGCTGGCCAGATGAACATCTCACCGATTGTCAGAATGATCATCGCCATGAGGAACATCTTGAAGCCGCCTGCAAACGGAACAATCAGATAAGAGAGAAGGAAGATGCCTGTCCCGGTCATCAGTTGGCGTTTCAAATCATCTCCAAACCAACGAAGAATTGGTGTTAATAAAGGTTGTGCGAACACGATAAGCGCTCCATTGATTGTCCAAAGAATCGAGTACTCGGAAATCGTGACACCGAGCGATTTCGTATGGACAGCAAAGGTCCCTTGCCATTGCACATAAACGAACCAAAGTAAGGCATAACCGATCGAAACGAGCAACATCGTCCGTGCGGATCCGCGCGAAAGTGGTGTGCGTGTCGTTTCGATCTCGTCATGTGCCGCATGCATCCGCGCTGGCGCCTGAATCCAGGACAAACCGACAAACAAAATGATGGCAAAGACGATATAGAGAACGAGATTAGCGATGAAGATGTACTGAATCGAAAAAGCAGCAATTTGACCACTAACAGCTGTCCCGAGGGCTACACCGACGTTTTGCGCGACATAGATCGCATTAAAGGCGCGGCGTCCGCCTTCCGGCCAGATGACTCCCGTCATTGCGTAGATCGTTGGGAAAACCATCCCACCGACGAATCCAATCAATCCGAGCATCGCGACGTATCCAATATACGTCTGATGAAATAGCAACAAGCCGACGGAAGACAGGACAAGTCCGATGACACTGATGACAAGCGTCTTCTTTCCGCCGAGTCGGTCAAACGCTTTTCCGCCTAAGTAGTTCCCAACGATTGCTAAGGCTGAGTTGACGAATAACGCCATTCCGGCTTTCGTCATCGACTCCCCTAAATATTCATGAATATATAATGTATTGAACGGCCATAAAAAAGAGGATCCCGTCGTATTGATGGCCATCGCAAGGACGAGGATCCAGACCGCTTTTGGTAATTTTGGCATACCTTTGGTCCTCCTATTTCATTCTCAACCTTGCCACTTTACGCAATCCCTCCCCCGCCTGTCAAGCCACTTCACTTTTCGTCAATGACTCAAAAGATGGTATAATGCAGGAGGAATCATACATACGATGATCATGTATAAAGAGAAAAACAGCCCATAGGAACAGGAGTCTATGCCATGTCACTTGCCCGTGT
The DNA here is from genome assembly GCF_002377745.1 of Exiguobacterium sp. UBA3491. Lineage (NCBI taxonomy): Bacteria > Bacillati > Bacillota > Bacilli > Caryophanales > Exiguobacterium > Exiguobacterium sp. UBA3491. Next base: position 179,123 of record NZ_DFQK01000028.1, on the reverse strand, counting down.
ACTACCTTATACGAAACAATTACTGGAGTCCGTCATCGAACCTGGTGACTGCGTCGTCGATATGACTGCCGGAAATGGACATGATACGCAGTTCTTAGCAGAATGCGTCGGTCCAGAAGGTAGAGTCCTTGCGTTCGACGTCCAAGCTCAAGCCATCGAGGAATCGACACGACGTCTCGACGAAGCCGGAATGTTAGAACGCGTCGATCTTTATCACGAAAGTCACATCCATGTTGGTGCGCGTCTTTCGGACGAACGACGGCCTGTTCGTGCCGGCGTCTTCAATCTCGGATACTTGCCTGGAAGTGATAAATCGATCACGACGACAGGTGAAGAGACGCTTGAAGCACTCGACGCTCTCCTCCCGGTACTTGCACCTGGTGGTCTTGTCGTCCTTGTCGTCTATCACGGTCATCTTGAAGGAAAACGGGAACGCGATGCTGTCCTAGATTACGTCACAGCCCTTGATCAGCAAGGTTATGCCGTTCTTCAGTACCGCTTCTTGAATCAACAGAATCATCCACCGTTCATCATCGCGATCGAGAAAAAAGTGCGCTGACAGTAGAAATAAAGAAGTGATGGCTTCCGCTATGGAAACCATCACTTTTTTCATTCTTCGACTAATTTAAAAAACAACAATAATTTTTCCGCAAACCGTGTATTCAACCGTTCAAAGCTGAAATGCGGGAAACCGTGTAGACGTTGTAAGTAAATCTGATCGCCACCCATTTTCCGACATACTTCGAGTGTCAGTTTGACGTCTGCGAACTGATCGTCTGGTGCATAAAAACAAGCCAAGTTCACACGAGGCAGTTTTTTTCGTTCCTCGTCATGTACGACGATCTCTTCTTCGATTTCCCGGTACTGCGCATACGTCAGTTCACCGATGCGAACGGTATCTTCCGTACTTTGACCAAACGGCAACGTACCGAGTGGCGCATCGGGACGGAAACGATCAAACGCACTCGCGAAGACTTGTTTGACACCTCCGAGTTGTTTCGACGGATGCCAATCAAACAATGGTGAAACGAATGCAAGACTTGCGACTGGTAGTTCATATTCTTGCAATAGACGATTGACGACGAGTGCGCCCATGCTACAGGCGATGATATGAATCGGTAGCTTTCGTTTTCCTGCTTCGCGTAATGCTTCTTTTAACAGTTGACCGTGCTCTTCAAACGAAATGCGACGTGGTGCGTCGACGAGTAACACTTCATACTCTCTTTCGAGTACTCGAATCAAAGCTTCACTCGGACGGGCACGCAGTTGTAACGGATAGACTAATACGATGATTCCTGTTGGTTGTTCAACCACAAACTCACCTCTTCACTTCATAATTCCTTTTCACGATACCTTATTTCAAACGCAAACGAAACCGTCCCGAGACGGATTTCACGAGGCAACATGGCGAAGACGAACGACTGATTCCGCTTGCCCAAACACTTCTTCCGTCATCTCACTAAGTTCTTCAAATCCAAATGAGGTCAGGAATTGACGCGCTTTATAGTTACGTGCTTCCACGTAGACTTCGAGTGGGACGGCTCCTTGTCGTTCGAGTTCACGAATCAGACGTCTTCCGATTCCGTTTTGCTGATATTCCGGCAGGACGTAAAGCCGAATGATCTCCCATGTTCCTTCGACATCAACAGCATGAATGAAACCGACGATTTCCTCGTCGATGATTCCGACATAAAAATACTCTCCCCGTGCTTCTTCCGCTGTCAGGATCGCACGAACGACTTCTTCTTGCGGATACGCCTCCTGCACGAAATGCGCTTTCGAACTTTCGGAATAGATTTCTTCATACGTATCCAACCAAGATGTGATAGCAATGTCATGAATACGTCCTGCATCAGCTGGAATAGCTTCGCGTATTTCCATAATCGGAACCCCCCTTTATACTCATACAAATCGACTCATGTACTTTTACCCTTTTCTAGAAAAAACATTCGTTTCCTGCAAAGTTCCGCGGAAACAAAAAAGCCCGAAAACCCAAGTAGGATTTCCGGACTTTTTGATTATGCGAAACGTTTTGCTTGTTCTTCAAGAACTGCTGCTTTATCTGTTTGCTCCCATGGAAGCTCAACATCTGTACGACCGAAGTGACCGTATGCAGCTGTTTGACGATAGATCGGACGACGGAGATCAAGCATGTTGATGATTCCAGCCGGACGAAGATCGAAGTTTTCAGCAACCAATTCGACGAGTTGTGCTTCAGGAAGTTTTCCTGTGCCGAATGTATCAACCGCGATTGATACTGGGTGTGCGACACCGATTGCGTAAGCGAGTTGAACTTCTGCTTTGTCTGCAAGACCTGCAGCAACGAGGTTCTTCGCGACGTAACGTGCTGCGTATGCAGCTGAACGGTCGACTTTTGTTGGATCTTTACCTGAGAATGCTCCACCGCCGTGGCGTGCGTATCCACCATACGTATCAACGATGATCTTACGACCAGTCAATCCAGCATCTCCTTGTGGTCCGCCAATGACGAAACGACCAGTTGGGTTGATGAAGAATTTCGTTGCTGCGTCGATGTATTCAGCCGGGATGACTGGTGTGATGACGTGTTCTTTTAAATCAGCTTGGATTTGCTCAAGCGTAACTTCTTCCGCATGTTGTGTCGAGATGACGATCGTATCGACACGAACCGGCTCGTTGTTCTCGTTGTATTCGACCGTGACTTGTGTTTTTCCGTCCGGACGAAGGTAGTCGAGTTGACCGTTTTTACGCACTTCTGCCAAACGGCGTGCGAGACGGTGCGAAAGCGAAATTGGAAGTGGCATGAGTTCTGGTGTTTCTTTCGTTGCGTAACCGAACATAAGACCTTGGTCTCCTGCACCGATTGCATCGATTTCTGCATCAGACATGCTACCTTCACGTGCTTCAAGCGCTTGGTCGACACCAAGAGCGATATCTGCTGATTGCTCATCGATCGATGTCAATACAGCACATGTATCCGCATCGAAACCGTATTTCGCGCGTGTGTAGCCGATTTCACGAATCGTTTCACGAACGACTTTTGGAATGTCGACGTAAGTGGATGTCGTGATCTCACCTGCAACGAGAACGAGACCTGTTGTAACAGAAGTTTCTGCCGCAACACGTGCGTTTGGATCCGCTGCAAGAATCGCATCGAGGATTGAATCCGAAATTTGGTCACAGATTTTATCTGGATGACCTTCAGTGACTGACTCCGACGTGAATAGTCGGCGATTAAGGTTTGTCATGTATGACCCTCCCAAAAAAGAATTTGACGGTGTACTCATTTCCCCTAGTTGAGTGGGACGGTAAAATGAAAAAAACCTTTCCAAGTCCAAAAAATGGTCAGGGAAAGGTTGTGCGTTCTTCCTTTACCCTCTTATCGTTCGAAGTGTTTACTTCGCTTCAGGAGAGCACCTTTTCCCTCATTAATATATGAATTAATGTAGGACGGTTGCCGGGTTTCTTCGGGCCTTGTTCCCTCCACCTGCTCAGAATAAGAGTATCCGTTACGAATTACATGATATAAAGTTGTACCTACTCTGTCAAGCAAGGTTTCAAATTCTAGTCGAAACTTTTTAAAAGAGATGTTAAACTATTAATGCTGAAAGCGTTTCCAGATAAATAGAAATCAGCACCAGAAAATGATTGCGCTCTCTTTAGTATGTCATATATAATAAATGTGTCATACTAAATTCAGTGAGCCAAAACCAACGTAGGGGAAAGGTGGGGTCAGGATGCCGATGACGGTCCTGAATATCGAAGAACTACTCAAGAAAGAGCATGTGTTCAAACAACTATCTGTTGCTGAACTTGTCGAACATGCGATTCGAAACGAAGAAGGTGTCCTTACTGAGAACGGCGCACTATCTGTAGAAACGGGGAAATTTACAGGTCGTTCACCAAAAGATAAGTTCATCGTCCGTGATTCTTCCTGCGAGTCTCACATTGATTGGGGTCATGTTAACCAACCGATGGATGGAGACAAATTTGAACAATTGTTACAAAAGGTTCTTCGTTACATGAACGAAGCCGATCAGCTCTACTACACAGAAGCTGCTGCTGGGGCAGATACGCACTTCACCCTTCCGGTTCGTGTGCTCACACAATACGCTTGGCATAACCTGTTTGCCAAACAACTCTTTTTACGCGAGTATCCTGAAGTGGCTGCCTTCGAACCGTTCACGGTCGTCTACGCGCCACATTTCAAAGCAGATCCTACCGTTGACGGAACGAATTCCGAGACATTCATCGCCATGTCGTTTGAACACCGGATCGTCTTGATCGGCGGAACCGAATATGCGGGCGAAATCAAAAAATCGATTTTTTCCGTCATGAACTACCTCTTACCACAAGAAAATGTCCTTTCGATGCACTGTTCAGCAAACGTCGGACACGAAGGCGACGTCGCCTTGTTCTTCGGTCTATCCGGTACTGGTAAGACCACCCTGTCAGCAGACGATAGCCGTCAATTGATCGGTGACGATGAGCATGGTTGGTCGCATGACGGCGTCTTCAACATTGAAGGTGGATGTTATGCGAAGACGGTCAATCTGTCACGCGAAAAAGAACCGCAAATTTTTGATGCGATCCGTTTCGGAACTGTCCTTGAAAACGTCGTGCTCGATGAATCTCGTCATCCTGATTACGATGACACATCGTTGACTGAAAATACACGTGCTGCTTATCCGATCACAGCGATCGATAACATCGCTGTCCCATCACGGGCTGGTCATCCGAAGACGATTGTCTTCTTGACGGCTGATGCGTATGGCGTCTTGCCTCCGATCAGTAAGTTGACGAAAGAACAAGCGATGTATCATTTCCTATCAGGTTATACATCAAAACTTGCTGGAACAGAGCGTGGTATCACGGAACCGGAAGCAACGTTCTCGACATGCTTCGGTTCACCATTTCTTCCACTGATACCTGAAAAGTATGCGACGATGCTCGGAGAACTGATTGATCGTCACGGTGTGACCGTTTATCTCGTCAACACAGGCTGGACAGGCGGTGCTTACGGGACAGGTAGTCGAATGAAGCTATCGTATACACGGACGATGGTCAACGCTGCCGTCAACGGAACACTTGCAACGATTCCAACAGAAGAGCACCCAATCTTCGGACTTCATATGCCACTTGAAGTTCCTGGTGTTCCAAGTGAATTACTCAATCCGGTACGCGTCTGGTCAAATCCTGACGAATACAACACACAAGCGCGTTCGCTTGCTGAGAAATTCCAACATAATTTCCTTCGTTTCGAAAGTGCGACGGATGCGATCAAGTCAGCAGGTCCATGTCTATAAAAAAAAGAGCCTCAGGGCTCTTTTTTTTATAGAATGGCATCTGTCTCTTCTTGAAGATGCATCTCTTTTTGCATAAGCCACTCCTGACTTTCCGTCAGTAACGCATATGCTCGCGGAAGTGATACACCTAACCGTTGACTGAGCAATTCGAACTGTTCGAAATCACCGCGATCTGCGCTGATCGCAAGCACTAGACAATCCCGGAACGGATGGTCTTTTCCTTGGAGGACAATCTTCAAGGATTCCTCGATTGGCAATTGATCGATGATGTCGTCAATATCAACGGACAATAACGCATCGATATGCGATAACAAGCCGATCATATAGGCACTCTCTTGTTGCAGCGTCCTTGTTTCTGTTGCAAACAACTCACAGAGCTTTGCGCAATGTAAGGAAGATCGCAGCAACTCATTCGACCATTCATAAGGACTTGCGAGCTTCATTTCACGTAAGACAATCAACGAAATCCAGCTTTTAAGTTGAGCAAAGCCAAGTAGTGAGATCGCTTGACGAACGGAACTAACCGTATTGCGTAATCCCACTCCCGGAGAATTGATCAGTTGTAATACCTGGATGCTGATATACGGATTGGCTTCGATCTCGTCAATGACTTCATCGTACTTCTCATCCGTATCAAGCCATTTCAGCATCTTTAACAACACCGGCAATTGTGGTGGGACAGCTTTCCCCTTCATCAGCATCGGTTTAGCATAAAAATAGCCTTGGAACCAGTCATACCCCATCTCAAGACAACGTGTATGATCCTCGTGCGTCTCGACACGTTCAGCAAGCATCTTAATATGAGGATAATTACGTCGAACGATATGCAAAATGGCACTTTGCTCGCGAGGGGAAATTGCCTCGATGTCGATTTTAATTAAATCGATCAATGCAAACAATTCCGCTCCGTACTGTCGAAGTAAATCTGTCACAAAATCATCAAGTGCTAATGTGAAGCCTGCTTCTTTCCAAGTATGCAGAACAGACAACATTTCAGTATCAATATCAACTGTCTCTAAAATTTCAATGACGAATCGGTTAGGATCTAAATAATGAATCAGATCACTTTTCAACAAATCTGACGTAAAGTTGACGAAAAGTTTTTTTCCTTCCGCGACATGTTCCACCCCCATATGGACGAGTGTATTCGTCAATACATCCATCGTCGCTAAATCTCCATCAAAAATAGTCATTTGCTTAATCGAACGATACAATAATTCAAATGCGTCAATTGATCCAACTCGATTAACGATGGGTTGACGTGCTAATAAGATATCCATCGTTCTCCTGCCCCCTCCATTGTCCTCAGATGGTTTCTATTATATCAAAGTTTACTTTTTAGGAGATTATTGTTTTTTACAATGTATCAATGGTCTGTTTTTTCAATCTCTATGCTTCATCTTCCAAAATACAAAAAGCAATACGACAAACATCGTATTGCTTAAATCATGTATCATATCGGTTCCAAATGCCTGTCTCGAACCAAGTCAAAATATCACGCGTCACACGTAATTTTTCATGGATCGGGAATTGATGTGCATACGCATAAGTCTGAAGCAGGGTTTGGTCGGGATGACGTGCAGCATAAGCCGTCGCATGTCGTAACTGAACGTTCTCATCATACGCACCGTGAATCAATAATACTTCACCTTGAGGAGCAACATGAAGCGGCGAGCGCACCTTATACGCCTCAGGTACGGTGTCTGGTGTCCCCCCCGTATAGCGACGCAACATCTTTTGCATCGTCTTCTGCTCCTCGTAGGTCCATGTCAACTCGGTCACGCCTGCCCACGACACCGTCCGCGAAACTGGACGATGATGAGCCAGAAGTAATGCCATTTGCCCCCCACGAGAAAATCCGAATGCATGAACATGCGAGACACGTTGTTGCAACCAATCGAAAGCACTGCATGCGTCTTCGACATCCCGATATCCGAAATCTTCTTTTCCTGTTCCGCCTAAGTTTCCCCGATAGAAAGGTGCCATGACGAAAAAACCAGCCTGCGCGAACGCGAGCAGCCGTGTCGGTCGAACCATTCCGATAGATCGTGTGCCACCTCGCAAGTAGAGAATCCCCTGTCCGTTCGCGACTTGCGGAAGTACGATATAGGCACCGACGCGCTCCCCGTCTGCCGTCGTATAGAACATCCGAAACGTCCGAAACGGACCTTGCCGCGGAAGTTCAAACCAATCGGCGTTCGCTAAGTACACGGAGTGTCTCCGGAAGGACGCGGTCCTTCATCATGAAACTGTATTGTCGGTTCGTATCGAGACGATCAGGGAGTTCCTCGAACAGAAAAGCACCATCTGTTTCATCTACAGCCAAATGGGATGACAGCGATTCGATTTGTGCGAAGTAGATATTTTTGATGATCGTATCCCCTTTTCCGGCAACACGATATTGCCCGATATACTTCAAGGAATCGATTTTCCCGCCTGTCTCTTCCATCACTTCACGACGTGCGGCTTCTTCTGCCGTTTCACCCGGTTCAACCTTCCCACCAGGAAATTCATATCCGCGTTGCTTATGATGGGTCAGCAACCATTTCCCTTCGTACACGGCAATGACCCACACATGTAGAGGACGATCCGAGAACGGATGGTCCTCAAAACTTAACTCCACTTGATTTTGATAATAATCCAAGAATGTAATCACGTACGTGCACCTCATTTCTTCTTCTAACTTCACTTTACCTGTTTCACGGGTATTCTAAAAGTGAAAACGCTAGGATTGCCTATAAATCTGGAAAATGATTACTCGTCCTCATCTCGTGAACGTAAAAAAACAGCCGATGTTCCACTAAGGAACAATCGACTGTCGTTTTGTATTATTTCAAACGTGCTTCGAGTTCTGCTTTTTCTGCTTCGAATCCTGGTTTCCCAAGAAGAGCGAACATGTTTTTCTTGTACGCTTCGACGCCTGGCTGATCGAATGGGTTTACTCCAAGGAGGTAACCACTCATCGCACATGCTTTTTCGAAGAAGTAGAACAGGAATCCGAGGTGATACGGTGTCATCTCTGGAAGTTCGACTGTCAGGTTCGGAACTTGTCCGTCCGTGTGTGCAAGCAATGTGCCTTCTGCTGCCTTATCGTTGACGAACTGAATCGACTGTCCTGCGAGGAAGTTCAATCCATCAAGGTCCTGAGCGTCTTCTTCAATCGTCAACGCGTGACGCGCTTGTCCGACTTTAATGACTGTCTCAAACAGATCACGACGACCTTCTTGGACATATTGTCCCATTGAATGAAGATCAGTCGAGAAATCAACTGCTGCTGGGAAAATACCTTTGAAGTCTTTTCCTTCAGATTCGCCGTACAATTGCTTCCACCACTCTGATACGTAATGAAGTGCTGGTTCGTAGTTGACGAGTAGCTCGATCGTTTTCCCTTTCGCATACAATGCATTTCGGACGACTGCGTATTGGTACGCTTCGTTGTCAGCTAGGTTTTCGCTCGCGTAGCGCTCTTGTGCGTCACGTGCCCCTTGCATTAACTCTTCGATCGAAATTCCTGCTGCTGCGATCGGTAATAGACCAACTGGCGTTAACACAGAGAAACGTCCGCCGACATCATCTGGAATAACGAATGTTTCGTATCCTTCAGAATCTGCGAGTGTTTTTAATGCACCGCGGGCTTTGTCCGTTGTTGCGTAAATCCGGTGTTTCGCTTCTGCTTTACCGTACTTTTCTTCCATGAATGCTTTCAAGAGACGGAACGAGATTGCCGGTTCTGTCGTCGTACCTGATTTTGAGATAATGTTGACCGATACATCTTTTCCTTCAAGTACTTCAAATAAATCATGCAGATACGTTGATGAGATATTATGCCCTGCATAGATGATTTGTGGTGCTTTACGCTCGTCTTTTGATAACAAGTTATGGAATGAGTGTCCAAGCATCTCGATTGCCGCACGTGCACCGAGATACGAACCGCCGATTCCGACGACTAGCAACACATCAGAATCCGACTTGATTTTTTCTGCAGACGCTTGGATACGTGCAAACTCCGCTTGATCGTAGTTCGTCGGAAGATCTACCCATCCTAAGAAATCACTTCCTGCACCTGTTCCTGCATGAATCGCATGGTGGAGCGTCTTTACGGTCTCCGTCATGTGTTCTACTTCATGTTGACCTACGAATTGTAGGGCTTTCGAATAATCAAAACGTACTGTTGACATGCCATCGTCCTCCTTATTCATTCGCAACGAAATGCGACCTTCCTTTTCATTAAAACGCAAGAAGGAAGGTCGTTCAAGTCTTTTGTGAAAAGATTAGCAAATGTTACGAGTTGTTATAGGGCAGCTGTCACGATTTGACGAACATCCTCGTTTCCAAGTGATTTGAAGTTTCCGAAGTCACCACGAGTCATTGCTGACTTGACGATTGAATCGACTGTATCTTCTTTGATGTCGTAATCCGCAAGGCGGTTTGGTGCGCCGAGTGATGTCCAGAAAGCACTAATCGCGTCGATTGTCGCATGTGCTGCTTCCATCTCTGATTTACCTTCCGTGTCGACGTTAAAGACGTTCTCACCGAGTGTGACGAAACGATGTGCGTTTGATTCATCGAGTACGTGGCGCATCCAGTTCGGGAAGAGAATGGCGAGTCCACCTGCATGTGGGATGTCATGAACAGCCGAGACAGCATGTTCGATGTTGTGTGATGCCCAGTCGCCGCGTGCTCCCATTTGAAGAACACCGTTGAGCGCCATCGTACCAGCGAAGAGAATCGTTCCACGAAGTTCCACGTTTTCGAGATCGTTAACGAGTTTTGGTGCTGCTTCGACGACTGCTTTCATGACACCTTCTGTCATGCGTTCTTGAACCGGTGCATGTGCAGGATGGAAGTATTGTTCGAGACAGTGACTCATCATATCGACGATACCGTAGATCGTTTGATCTTTCGGTACGCTGACTGTGTATTTTGGATCAAGGATTGAGAATGTTGGGTACGTAAGCGGACTACCCCAACCATATTTCTCTTGTGTTTTCCAGTTCGTGATGACCGATCCTGAGTTCATCTCAGAACCTGTCGCTGCAAGCGTCAAGACTGTTCCGAATGGAATGACTGTTTTTGGTGTCGCTTTACCGATGACGAGATCCCATGCTTCGCCTTCATACGGGATACCTGCTGCGATCAATTTCGTGCAGTCGATGACAGAACCGCCACCAAGTGCAAGTAGTGCGTCAACGCCTGCTTCACGTGCAATTTTAATTCCGCGTTCTGCAGTTTCGATGCGCGGGTTCGGTTCGACACCGTCGCATTCGACGTACTCGATTCCTGCCGCATTGAGTTCACGTGTGACATCATCATAGACGCCGTTACGTTTAATACTTCCGCCGCCAAACACAAGCATGACTTTCTTCGCACCAAGTGATTCGAGTTGTGGTTTCAGTTGGCTGACTTGACCGTCACCAAAAATAAGTCTTGTTGGATTGCGATATTCAAAGTTTTCCATCTGTGTTGCCTCCTCATTAAGTAATGAACACCTTACATTATCCACACATTCCCCTTTCGCATCTAATTTAATGCTTATTGCATGTAACAATCGCAAAAAAAAGAGAACCGACCGATGTCGATTCTCTCATGTGGCTTATTTTTGGAAGTTTGATTTTTCAATCCATTCTTCCAATTTACCTTTAAGAACGTTGAATCCAGGTGCTTCTTCTTGTTTGAAAGCAGGACCTGCATCGCGACGTCCAGCGTTTTTGCGTGGACCTTTCGCGCGTGCTTCACGTTTTGGAGCTTCCTGAGTTGCTTTGATCGAAAGCTTCATTTTTTTGTTAGCTTCGTCGATGTCGAGAACTTTAACAGTTACTTCATCGCCAACTTTTACGTAATCGTTGATGTCTTTTACGTAATCGTGTGAGATTTCTGAAATGTGGACGAGACCTTGTGTTTGCTCGTCAAGTGCTACGAAAGCACCGAAGTTTTGAATACCAGTTACTTTACCAGTAACGACTTGGTCTTTTTCAAAGTTTGCCATAATGTATACACTCCCTAACTAAATTCATCAACTTATAATAACACACTTTTCTTGTATCGTAAAAAATATTTTTGGAATTTGTTTATTTTTTATTTCACAAGGGAACATTTTAGTAGCAAGACTTCAAGTATTCCCCCTGATTCTGCCGAACTTTCCGAGTTCGGCCCTTTTTTTGTTCTTTTACTCAATTGACCTAAGTGACAAAGAAAAGTAATGCTTGAAACGAGAAAGACGAATAACAGATAAGACTATCAAAAAAAACGGACAGTCTCGGTCTGCTCGCTTTCCGCGGACAAGCCCTCATGCCGCTTCAGATGCGTCGCATCTTCCAGGGTCATGATGACTTGTTTTTCCGCAGGAGTCGAGCAGAACCTCACCTGTCCTAGGTTATATGAATTCTCTTTGTGAAGCAATCACAATTTAAGACGGTTGATTAATTACTCAAAAATCAAATCGTAATTGACAATGACCGTTCACAAACGAACCTGAACGAAAGTGTTCTTCAATCCATTTATCGCGACGAAAATGTCCACGTACCAAATGAGCCGCTCGTTGATGCGAAGTAAGGATACACATTTGTAGTTACCTCCTTCCCTTTTAGCAGGGAAGAATGACTCGCAACATCAATCAAATAAAGTTTTACCCGAATACGCATATGTAGTATCGTATAAATTAAGTATTTAAACACTACCTCTATTCATGTTGTATTGGCGTACAGCATGAGTGCAACGCGCAGTTGAAGGTCATTCTTCACTGCCGTACTAAGCAGTTGCGATTTCGCAGCTGCTTTTTTTGTACACTTTTTCGGACCACCTCCTCTGATATCTGAATTTTCGATTATTTCAACCATTAAAAAAAGGACTAACTGAATAGTGTAAACAAAACTTTATCAGTTAGTCCCTTCCACATGTTTTCATTTCACTTACAAATCGTCGAATCCATTCGCATCCGTTACTTTCGCATATGAACGTGATTTTTGTTCGAAGAAGTCCGATTTCGTCGCGTTCATCGAATCATCTGAATATGCCCGAATCCATGGCATGACGTCTTCGTCGTGTCCTTCGTAGAGGTCCGACAAACCGATGACGCGAAGGCGTTTATTCGCAAGATATTTGACATAGTCACGCATTTCACTGACGTCCAGACCGTCTAGATCACGCAAGACATATTCGCTCCATTCTATTTCAAGATCCACGGCACGCTTAAACGTGTCGTAGACGAATTGTGTGAATGAGCCATCTGCATCAATTTCAGGATGCTCCGACAAGACAGCACGTAATAACTGGCTGATGAAGTACGAGTGTTGCAATTCATCACGTTGAATATAGCTGATCATCGTCGATGTTCCGACCATCTTCTGATGGCGTGCTAGGTTATAGAAGAAAGCAAAGCCAGAATAGAAGTTGATCCCTTCAAGAACGATTGAAGCAATGAGTGATTTCGCGAAGTTCTCTGGAGTCCGGTTATTTTGGAAATCTTCGTATAAATCAAGAATGAATGCATTACGCTTCATGACCATGTCATCGTCTTTTGCGATATCGAAAATCCGGTTTTGTTCAGCCAATGGAACTAAGCTGGATAAGACGTAGCTATACGATTGATTATGAACGACTTCCTGTTGCGCGATGATGGCGAGAATCGCATGAACGGATGAGTCTGATGTGAACATCGCTGATTCCAAAATATAACGTGTCTGAACCGAGTCAAGGATCGAGAGTAGCCCAATGATTCGTTTGAATGCATCTTGTTCCCGTTCACTCAATTGATTCCATTGTTGCATGTCTTTTGACATTGAAATCTCATCTGGAATCCAGAAGTTCGATAACAGTTGTTTGTAGATCGAGTAAAACTGTGGATAGGCAATATCATTCCAATTGACGATGGCACTTGTTTCGCCACCGATGATCGCTGTCGCGCGGTTTGGATGACGTGCATCAAGCAGTTTGATTTTTTGTAGCTGTTCCATGTGCTTCGACTCCCTCTTGCTGTAATTGAAGAATGGTCCGTCTTGTCCATTCCTTGACGAGATGCGGGCGATTGCGTGGCGACTGTTCGATTTTCAACAGTTCTCCGGCAAGCGGGATCCCGAATTTCGAGAGGTGATACGCCATCTCATCGACGGCGCGACAATATTTCACGAACATCTTATCCCCTGTTCCAAAAACAGCTGCCTGCGGAATCGCATGCGTGCTCTCCTTCAAAACCGTTCTAAGACAGTCGCGCATATCGTCGGGTAATTGCCCATCTCCCCACGTATACGAACCAAAATAGACGATATCATAAGGCATTAACTGATACGTCGTCACTTCGTCCGCAAACAACATCGTCGGCTCGATTCCCATCTCAGAACACGTCTTCGCGACGAGTTCTGCCACCTCCTCCGTGTTTCCACTCAATGACGCGTATACGATTGCTGCCTTCATGATATCGTCCTCCTTATCTTATGATGAACACGATTCACATTCGTCGATCTCAACCGTCGTCGAACGCGTGTAGTAGATCGTCTTCATCCCAAGTTGCCATGCTTCCATGTGCATCTCGAGTAATTCTTTTGCTTTGACGTTATTTTTCACGTACAGATTGAAGCTGATCGCCTGGTCGATGTGACGCTGGCGCGAAGCATTTTGACGAATGCTCCATAACTGGTCAATCTCAAACGCTGATTTATAGAACCAGTTCGTTTCCGGTGTTAAATCCGGAACGGTAACTGGGATCTTATAATTTTTCTTCTCTTCTGAGTAGACTTTTTTATAGATTGGATCAATCGATGCCGTACTTCCCGCAATGATCGCCGTCGATGAGTTCGGTGCGACTGCCATCAAGTAAGCGTTACGCATCCCGTGCTCCGTGATGTCGGCTTGGAGACGATCCCAATCGAGTTCATCCGTCGTTTTGTAGTGGCGACGTTTGATGTACTCTCCTGTTTGCCATTCTGAACCTTCAAAGAGACGGTACGCGCCTTTCTCTTTCGCAAGTTGCATCGACGCATCGATCGTCAAGTAAGCGATTTTCTCGTAGAGACGGTCTGCGTATTGCACCGCTTCGACCGATTCCCAACGGATACCTTCAAGCGCGAGCAGATGGTGCCAACCGAATGTTCCAAGACCAACGGCACGGTATTTTTGATTCGTCAATTGCGCTTGCGGGACATCGATCGTATTCAGATCGATGACGTTATCAAGCATCCGCATTTGAATTGGAATCAATCGTTCTAAGACGTCAGAGCGAACCGCACGTGCAAGCGCGATCGATGACAAGTTACAGACGACGAAGTCCCCTGGTGTCTTCGTGACGATGATCTTACCATCTTCCGTGTACTCTTCTGTCACGGTCGTCGGGCTCATGTTTTGCATGATTTCCGAGCACAGGTTTGATGAGTAGATCATCCCAGCATGTTTATTCGGATTCGCACGGTTAACGGCGTCACGGAAGAACATGTATGGCGTCCCTGTCTCAAGTTGTGAACGCATATAACGTTTGACGAGATCGATTGCCGGAACTGTTTTTTTGCTGAGACGCGGTTCATTGACACATGCTTCGTATCTTTCCGTGAAGCTACCGCCTTGTTCTGTCTCATCGAAATAATCTTCAAGGCTGAAGCCCATAATCGTCCGAATTTCGTGTGGGTCAAACAGGTGCCAGTCTTCTCGTGCTTCTACAGCACGCATGAAGCGGTCTGGTAAGTTAACGCCCGTGAACAAGTCATGTGTCCGAAGTCGCTCGTCCCCATTGTTGAGCTTCGCATCTAAGAACTCGAGAATGTCTTTATGCCAGATGTCAAGATACACGGCGATTGATCCTTGGCGCATACCGAGCTGATCGACGCTGACTGCCGTGTTGTTCAATTGTTTCATCCATGGGATGACACCACTTGAAACACCTTTAAAGCCTTTGATGTCTGATCCACGTGAGCGAATTTTCCCCATGTAGACACCGATTCCGCCGCCACCCTTAGAAAGTGTCGCTACATCCGTGTTCGAGTCATAGATGCCGCGTAGCGAATCATCGACTGTATCGATGAAGCATGATGAGAGTTGACCATATGATTTACCGGCGTTCGAAAGCGTCGGTGTCGCGACCGTCATGTAGAGGTTCGACAATGCCC
This sequence comes from Exiguobacterium sp. UBA3491, assembly GCF_002377745.1. Taxonomy (NCBI): domain Bacteria; kingdom Bacillati; phylum Bacillota; class Bacilli; order Caryophanales; genus Exiguobacterium; species Exiguobacterium sp. UBA3491. The sequence goes on along the minus strand of NZ_DFQK01000028.1, from coordinate 163,747 downwards.
AGTATGCTTCTTTGACGAGCTCTAAACGACGTTCCTTCGGTTCGTTCTGCATCAGCGTCATCGCGATGACCATGAATCGTTCTTGCGGTAGCTCGTACAATTTTTTAACGTGATCACGTGCAAGATACCGGTCTGCTAGTGTCCGAAGGCCAATGTATGTGAACAGGTGGTCGCGGGAAGGATCAATCGTTGCCGACAGTTCGTTGATGTCTTCTTTCGAATACGCATCCAGTAAATGTTTCGTGAAGATGCCGATTTCTGTCAGCTTTTCAATCAATGTATACAGCGAACCATATCGTTCTTCCGCTGCATATCCGCGGTTTTCACCCGCTTCTAGATATAACCGATTTAAGTAAGTCGCTGTCGCTACGAATGTCCAGTTCGGCTCTTCTGCCTTTAACATATCGAGTGCGTGCATCGTTAACAGTTCATAGACTTGATCAGCTTGTAGGGATTTTCCTTCAAGCGCTCGGATGGCACGTTCTGTATAGCGGTCGATATCAAGTTCCGGATACGTTTCCGTCGCTTGTCGAATCACGACATATACGTCTTCTATTGTCATTGCACCCTTAAAGATGCGTGCTGTATTCAGTGGAGATGCCACTATGAACCACTCCCATTCTCTATCGTTAAACAGGTTCGCATTACACTATGAAATACGCTAAACTAAAAAAAGACGTCCTACATATAGAAAGAACTCTACAAGTATCACTCTATATATAGACGTTTTAGACGTTTTTAAACCTGTTAATGTACAAGATATAGGTTATCACTGAAATCTAAAAAAATAACCCCTTGCTTTGAAATTCAGGTCAAACAATTTGAAAAAGGCATCATGACGCCTTTTGAGATATATTGAGATAGCGAGTAAAACATATTATAAGTTCACGCGAACTCTTAAAATAAAGATGAGTCATTTCTCCTATCAGAAGAAAAATATTCTCTTCGAATTTTCTGATATACTGAACGTATCGATCTTCCGTTTGGAGGAAGAAGGATTGAATCCAACTATCACGAAAAGATGACATATGGCATATACGTATGTACGTTGAAAGGAGCTTACCTATGCAAGTCGATTACACACCAAACCCGAATTCCGTCAAAATCACGCTCGAGGAACAGCGCTTCGGTGCAAAAAGTACGAGTGTCAAAAAAGAAGATACACCGGAAGATACGTTGCTCGCATCTTTGATCGCTATCGATGGCATTGATAATCTATTCGCTTACGGCGACTTCGTGACGGTCACGAAAGAACCAGAAGCAGAATGGAATGAGCTGCTACCACGTATCGAAGCAAACATGTAAAAAAACAAGAAGACACCTGTTCCTGAACAGGTGTCTTTGTTCAAGGAGCGATCGCTGATGCCAACCGTATCCATCATCATCCCGACATACAATCGTCCTCGCGAACTAGCAGAAGCGCTAGAAGCGTTGACACGTCAACACTATCAGGACTTCGATGTCATCGTTCTAAACAATAATGGCGACGATGTCTCAGCAGTGACCTCTGCCTATCAGGATCGTCTGCAGATCACATATGTCGAGTTACCTGAAAATCATCACGTCCGTGCTCGAAATCACGGTGTCATACTCGCTTCCGGTCGGTATATCTTACTTCATGATGACGATGACCTCTTATTACCGAGTCATCTCGAAGAAGCGGTCGGTGATCTCGAAGCCGGCGCGGATCTAACGTATACGGACGCGGAGCTCTTTACGTATCGCTGGGAAGACGGTCACCGGATTGCACTTCATTCCGAACCGTTCGCGTACCCGTATGATCCGGAGACGATGCGAGAAGACTCGACGTACATTCCATCCGGATCGCTCTACCGTAAATCGCTCCACGATCAACTCGGTCTGTTTGATGAAGACGTCTTCAACTACTGGGACTGGGACTGGATTTTACGCGTCGGTAAGGATCATTTAGTGTTACATCCGGCACGAGCAACCGTCCTGTACGCCTTCAACCCGTCCGGCAATCATGAGTCGGCACGACAAGACGCAACGCGACGCGTCTATTTTGACCGCCTGGTCGAAAAACATCAACTTCCGACACGTGAAATGAAGAACTTCCATATCGTTCAGGAAGAACGACGCGCACGACTGCGACAGACACGTCGTACCTTCAATGGTCAATTGACAGAAAGTGAGTGATTCCATGTACACCGAAAAACAACTCGAATTATTAGCACTATTAACACAAAATGGTCCGATGGACGTAAACTTACTTGCGCAGATGCTCGATTGGGAAGCGTCAGAAGTAGCTGCTTCGATTGAAACATTCAAACGTGACGGTGTCCTACTCGGCTATACCGCCGTCATTGACTGGCAAAAGATTCATGCCCATCACGGCGTGACAGCTTTCATCGATGTCAAGGTCACACCAAAACGGGGACGCGGCTTTGATGAAGTCGCAGAGCGAATCCATCGTTTCCCGGAAGTGACATCTCTGTATCTGATGTCAGGCGCATATGACTTACAAGTCGTACTTGATGGCAAATCGCTACAAGAAGTGTCTCAATTCGTTTCTGAAAAATTATCGACACTCGACTCCGTCATCTCGACGACGACCCATTTCCGCTTAAAGACGTATAAGCACGATGGCGTTCTCTTCAGTCAGGATGATGACGACAAACGATTGAAGGTGTCTCCATGAAATCTTTATCAACACGTGTCGAACAGCTAGCTCCATCCGGCATTCGTCGTTTCTTTGATTTAGCTGGATCGATGGAAGATGTCATCTCACTTGGTGTCGGTGAACCCGATTTCGTCACGCCATGGAACGTCCGAGAAGCAAGCTTTGCAGCACTTGAACAGGGCTACACAGCATACAGCGCTAACGCCGGTTTACTCGAGTTACGTCAGGAAATCGCGCTTTACATGCAAGAAAAGTTCGCCATCTCCTATTCGACGACGGAAGAGATCATCGTCACGACCGGAGCTTCGGAAGGACTTGACCTTGCGTTTCGTAGTTTGATCAATCCGGGAGATGAAGTCATCGTCGTTGAACCGGCGTTCGTTTCATATGCCCCCTTGATCGAACTTGCTGGAGGAATTCCTGTCGCCGCTGCATGTCACGCAGAAGACGGTTTTGCGATTCAACCGGAAACGATCGAACAGTTGCTGACGGACAAAACGAAAGCAATCATTTTCTGTTTCCCATCGAATCCGACAGGCTCGACGATGACACGCGATCAGTTAGCGGACCTCGCGTTACTTGTTCAAAAGCATGATTTATATGTCATCAGTGATGAAATCTATGCGGAGCTATCCTACGAAACAGAAGCGATTTGTTTTGCGACCCTTCCTGGTATGCGGGAGCGGACGATCATCATCAATGGTTTCTCGAAAGCCTTCGCGATGACGGGCTGGCGGCTCGGCTTTACTTGCGCACCACCTGCGATCACGCAATCGATGCTGAAGGTCCACCAATATGGAATGATGTGTGCACCAACACTCGTCCAATTCGCGGGTATCGAAGCGTTACGTTCTCGTCATAAGACAGTCCCTGATATGGTGACAAGTTATCGCCAACGCCGGAATTACTTCGTCAAGGCGTTAAATGATGCGGGTCTTCCGACGCACTTACCAGGCGGTGCCTTTTATGCTTTTCCGTACATTGGTCATACTGGGCTGACGAGCGAGCAGTTCGCCGAGCAATTGTTGCTCGCTGAGCGCGTCGCTGTCGTTCCAGGATCCGTCTTCGGAGCAAGCGGTGAAGGCTATGTCCGGGCAAGTTACGCGAGTTCAATCGAGCAACTGCAAGAAGCTATCGCGCGCATTCAGCGCTTCATGAAAAAATGGCAGACTCAGGATGAGACAACATCGTCTCACTCACACTAAAAATAAGCCGCTTGCTCAAACGAGCAGGCGGCTTATTTTTTAATCGACATAGAAGACAAGAAACATCCGATAGTCGTCTTCCGCATGATACGGTGAGACTGGACCGAGTTGTGGCGCAAAAACTTCTAACCGATACGGTGAGTCCTTGAAATCAAGTGGTGTCCGCTCTTTGATCAAGCGCCCCATTTCATCTGCTAATTCTTTCACTTCGACTAAACTACGCGATCGTTCCATCGGTGCCTCGAAGACGAACGCCTCGATTCCCTCAATCGGCGCACAGCGGAGGAATCGTCGAAGCGACGGGAGGGCCGCCTCCATATTACCCGCTAATGTTTGATCATCCTCATAAATAGGTGCTCCCCAGAGACGTGCCTCACTTCCTGTCGCACTCCGGAAGTGATCAATCGTCTCTTCCGTGATAGGGTCACGTGTCAACGCAAAGCGTGTTTTATCCCGCTTGAGATTCTTTTCATTCGTCCGATCGATTTCCGACAGTAAATCGAGTTGTAGCGGTCGTGCTAAACGAAATAATTCCCGTTGCAGACGTGCGATGGAATGACCGATTGGAACAATTGTATCCTTCGCTTTAGGCGGTTTATCCCCTTCGTACCCATTCATGACGCGTGCGACTTGACCAGCTTCATGCACAAGTCGATAAAAGGAACCGTCCTGATCATCGTTTACCGTTCCGAGTGCCTCATGTTGCACCGCAAGATCCGTCACGTATTGATTGGCAAGACACGTCGAGATCATCAAAACGTCGACAAGTTCTGAACGAAGAGCTTCTTGATCTCTTTGTTCGAGTGCTTCGCCGACTTCACCGATTTCTTCTGTCAAGCGTGCGAGACCAGATAGCGGTCGAAAATAACCTCCGAGTGAACGAATCGTCGCATCAACCTTTTGTTGCAGTATCTTCATCTGTTCCATCTGTCTGATCCTCCATGATTGCTTGACGTACTTGCGCCTCCGTCTCTTGTTTGACACGTTTGGCAAACGCCTGATTTTTCTTCCATTCTCGGATTCCAACGGATGTCGCAGCAATCAATGCAGCAAATAATCCGATTTCTCTTTTACGCATCGCTTTCTCCTCCTTTTGAATGACTCGTTCCCTACCTAAACATGATATGATGATATCAATTCTACATAATCCAGTAAGAGGTGTTGCTTGTGTCGACTGAACGTCTTTGGCAAATGGCCCGGTTCTTGACGGTGATCTTCGCCTTCGTAGCTGTTGGATGGTTACTCATCCGCCTCTCGTCCATTTTGTACCCGTTTGTCTTTGCGTTTCTGCTTGCTCTTTTCAGCCGTCCGCTCGTCGATTTCTTTCAAAAGCGATTACGGATCAATCGTGGATGGGGTGCGTTGTTGTCCATCATTTTGATCAGTGGTTTATTGATCGGTTCGCTTGCCTTGATCATCATGCAGTTGATTCGCGGTCTCGTATTTGTCGCCAATCAATTACCGGCACAAATCCAGGAGTTGAGTCTGTATTTCCAAAAGCTATATAACGAAAAACTGGCACCGATTTGGAACGATGCTTCTGAAGCATTACGTTCATTAGAACCATCCCAACAAAATACGGTCCAAAACAGTATTCAATCGCTCGGTAGTTCGCTTGCGAGTGCGATTGGAGAAGGCTCAAAAAGTGTTGCGATGATGCTTCAATCTGTTCTTGCGACTTTACCATCGATTGCGTTGATTTTCGTCATCGTCTTACTCGCTTGGTTCTTCATCGCAAAGGATTGGCACCAGTACGAAATGCGATTGAAGCGCTACGAGATGCTTCCTTGGTTCGCTCGTGTCGAGTCGGTCTTCTTGAGCTTACGATCTGCCTTATTTGGTTATCTTAAAGCGCAACTCACGTTGATCACGATCACGTTTTTCATCGTCTTGATTGGTTTAATCATCATTGGTGTCGATCATCCATTCGCAGTTGCTTTCATCGCTGCCTTCTTCGACATCTTACCGTATCTCGGTACTGGTTCCGTCTTCCTGCCTTGGATCGCTTACTCGGTGATCACCGGAGATACGACGCTTGCGATTGGACTTGGCATTTTGTATGCCATCGTCATTCTCCAGCGCAACATCATGGAACCGAAGATCGTCGGCGATAACATCGGCATTCAACCGATTACGGCATTGATTGCGTTGTTCGTCGGGATCAAATTCTTCGGCGTCTTCGGGCTAATCCTTGGACCATTGATTGCCGTCATCTTAAAAGCACTCTACAATGCACAGATTTTCCATTATATCTGGGACTTCGTGAAAGGATCACCCACACCATTTCGGTGAGGGTGATTTTTTGGGTACAGCGGCATATAAAGGATACCCTTCCGTGTCCACTGGTTGACTTGCTGGCAAGTAATCGCATGGAAACCGTGCACCGGTCGCAAGCAGACAAGCATCAAGCCAATCATCAATCGCGACGTTCGGCTGACGCTGTTCCCATAACGGGGGACAATCATATTGTTCAAGTAATTCGATTCGTTCCGCGATGCCTTCCCTTGTTTTCTTAGAAAAACGTGCCGGATGACCGGCGAGGCGTGCAAAGCAGACTTCTGGATGTGATTCAATCATTTCAGATCGATGTGCATGACGGACTTCTCGGATTTTCGGTAATAGATACCACGCTTGTTTCGAAAGTCCGATACCAGCATGTTGTTTCGCTAAATTATTTGCTTCCATATAACTTGGTGTTGTCAACGCACTGAGGAACGGTGCATTAAAGACACTACTCGTTCGTCCGGGGCGTAGTGCCTGTCGTAACAGCTGATCTGTTTCGCGTCGTCCTTCCATCAAACCGATCGGCATATCGATCCAAATTCGGTCGGCTGGCGGGATCTGTCCAAGCGTCGGTTCGATTGATCCTGAGTACGTCTCATTTTCGTACCTGACGACGACCCATCCTGCCTTTGCCGCATCAATCCCGATGACGTGCATTCGTCTTCTCCCGGAAAGAACGCAGTAGTGATAAGACCGTGAAGATACCGATAAATGTCGCAAGACCGAGCGATAGACGATCTCGTGCATCCAAGTACCAGACGACGGTAAGAATCGTCAACAAGACGCCGAGTAGATTCCAACGTCTCATTTTTCTTGCTCGACGAATCGATACAGACTACGAACCATGACACCCGTTGCTCCTTTTGGACCAATCTCAGACGCTTGATTCTGTTCCGATGTTCCCGCGATATCGAGGTGCAACCATGGTGTGTCGCCTACAAATTCCCCGACGAACGCACCACCGAAGATCATGTGTCCCATGCGTCCCGGTGAGTTATTCAAATCTGCGACATCTGAGCGGCGGACTTGTTTAATGAACGCATCGACATATGGCATTTGCCATACCATCTCGTTCGTCTCTTTCGTCACCTGTTCAAAGCGTTCGTAAAGTGACGCATCATTCGTCAATGCACCTGTGATTTCTGTTCCAAGGGCGACAAGGACACCACCTGTCAATGTTGCGAGGTCGATGATGGCTTTCGGCTGGTACTCTTTCACGTACGTGACTGCATCTGCGAGGACAAGTCGTCCTTCTGCATCCGTGTTCAAGACTTCAATCGTTTTTCCTGCCATCGACGTGATGACATCATCTGGTTTGAAAGCATCCCCAGAAATCATGTTATCCGTTGCCGGAATGACGCCAATGACGTGAACATCAGGTTTGAGTTGACCGAGTGCTTCAAACAGACCAAGAACTGCTGCTGCGCCTCCCATATCTCCTTTCATCCCGACGATCCCGTCTTTTGGTTTGATCGAATAACCACCTGTATCGAACGTGACACCTTTTCCGACGACAGCAATCGGTGCTTCTACTGAGCCTTTGTATTCAAGGACGATCAACTTCGGCGGGATGACCGATCCTTGATTGACGGCAAGCAAGGCACCCATGCCAAGTGCTTCCATCTCTTCCTTATCGATGATTCGGAGATCATGTCCATGACGCTCCGCGATGAAGCGTGCTTCGTCCGCAAGCGCTGGCGCCGTCAAAAGATTTCCCGGCATCGTTACGAGACGTCGCGCCAAGTTCGTTGCTTCCCCTAAGGCTTTTCCGCGACGCACTGCCTCGTCTTCAGAAGGTAAGACCGTCAGATGAAGCGTGTACGCTTTAGAAGGAGATGTTTTATAATGTTTGACCTCATATGTAGCGAGGGTGAATGTCTCAGCAATCAGTTCGACCGGTTGACCTGGAAACGTCGTCGCGTCGACTGTCACCTGTTCTAAGCGGCGTGCTTTGACATGTTGTGCGGCTTTTCCGAGCAAACGGCGCAAGTTGTCTTGCGAGAGTTGATCGACTTTCCCGAGTCCGACGAACAGCACACGTGCGACGTCTCCTGATAACGTCGGCAACAGACGAAGTTCTCCCCGTTTCGTTGAGATATCACCTTGACGGACCCACTCATCTAGTTTGTCACCATACATTGCTTGTAATCGTTCATCAATCGGTTGATTCCCTGATATCCCGACGATCAGTACGTCTACGGGTTGATTCGTTTGCATAAAAATTCCCCCTTTATCTAATACCTACTAGTATGAAGTGTTTTCAGTCATTTTCCAACTGATAGCCTCTCAGCGGACCGCAAACGCTTACATCATTCTTGTTTGCCAATTTGTCGAAATGCTTGGTTTCAAATAATTGTTGCCCGTTTCACAATATGATAGGATTAAACAGGTGAAAAATTGAGACACTTCAAGAAACGATGCGTTTGCTGTTCCGGGAAATGTCTACGTTTTCATTCAAGGGAGAGTGCGCAGAAGGCTCGTTAAGAGAGAGGCGTTTATGGGTATCTATAGATAGCTAAGAAACGAAGTCGTCGCGTTAAAAAAACTTACTGAAAAGAGGGTAATGCACATGGCACAACACATCAAAGGAATTGGCGCTTCTGCAGGGATCGCGATTGCAAAGGCATTCGTGATGGAAACACCGGTCTTTGAGATTCCATCGCACAAAATCGAGGATACGGCTGCGGAAAAAGAACGTTTCCAAGCAGCGATCGCAAAATCGAAGACGGAACTCGAAGTCATTCGTGAAAATACCTTAAAAGAATTAGGTCCAGATAAAGCGGAGATCTTCTCGGCTCACCTTCTCATCCTAGAAGATCCGGAAATCGTTAGTCAGGTGAACGCAAAAATCGAGGACGAGCAAGCAAATGCTGCGAAAGCACTCGATGAAGTCGCGAACATGATGGTCATGATTTTCGAATCAATGGATAACGAATACATGCGTGAACGTGCAGCGGACGTCCGCGACGTCACGAAACGGACGATGGCTCACCTTCTCGGTATCACGTTCGTCACTCCAGCTCAAATTAACGAAGAAGTCATCATCATCGCGGAAGACTTGACTCCTTCAGATACGGCACAATTGAACCGTAAGTATGCTAAAGGTTTCGCAACGAACATTGGTGGCCGGACATCGCACTCTGCCATTATGTCTCGTTCACTCGAAATCCCAGCAGTCGTCGGAACAAAAGTTGTCTTGACGGACGTTAAACACGGCGATCTTCTCATCCTTGACGGTGCGGAAGGTGACGTCATCGTCAACCCAAGTGAAGAGCAAGTCGCTGAGTATGAAGCAAAACGTGCAGCATACATCGCACAAAAAGAAGAGTGGAAAAAACTTAAGAACGAAAAAACAATGACAGCTGACGGTCACCACGTCGAGCTCGCCGCAAACATCGGTACACCAAACGATGTCAAAGGCGTGCTTGAAAACGGAGCAGAAGCTGTCGGTCTCTACCGGACAGAATTCCTCTACATGGATGCAGAGACATTCCCAACGGAAGACGAGCAATTCACAGCATACAAAACCGTTCTCGAGTCAATGGGCGATAAAAAAGTCGTCATTCGGACGCTCGATATCGGTGGCGACAAAGAATTGTCGTACCTTGATCTCCCACACGAGATGAACCCGTTCCTCGGTTACCGTGCGATCCGTCTCTGTCTCGATCAAACAGACTTGTTCCGTACACAATTACGCGCACTTCTTCGTGCGAGTGCATACGGTAAACTCGCTGTCATGTTCCCAATGATCGCAACAATCGAAGAGTTCCGTGCCGCAAAAGCACTTCTCCTTGAAGAGAAAGCAAACCTCCAAGCTGAAGGTGTTACTGTATCAGAAGACATCGAAGTCGGTATGATGGTCGAGATCCCAGCAACAGCGGTCATGGCTCGTCAGTTTGCAAAAGAAGTCGACTTCTTCTCTGTCGGAACGAACGATTTGATTCAATACACGATGGCGGCAGACCGGATGAACGAAAAAGTATCATACCTGTACCAGCCGTTCAACCCAGCCATCTTGAACCTCTTGAACAACGTCATCACAGAAGCACACAAAGCAGGCAAATGGGTCGGCATGTGTGGTGAGATGGCAGGAGAAGAATTGGCACTTCCAATCCTTCTCGGTCTTGGTCTCGATGAGTTCTCGATGTCAGCATCATCTGTCCTTCGCGCACGTAGCTTGATGACACGCCTCAACAAGTCAGAATGTGAAGCAATCGTCGAGCAAGTGCTTGATATGGATACAGCAGAAGAAGTCGTCGACTTCCTCAGCACGACATTCGATATCAAAAAGTAATTTCTGTTAGACGAATCTGGAGTAATCCAGGTTCGTCTTTTTTTGTGCCGATTAACAAAAAAACAACGCCCCCTCTTAATAAGAAAGAAGACGTTGTTGAAACGTGATTATTGAGCTTGTTTTTTCTTCGCTGGAGTCGCTTGTTCCGATAAAATCGGACGTTCGTTCCCCATCAAGAAGATAAAGATGACACCGAGTACTGCTGGAATCAAGGCCCAGAAATAGACGGTAGAGATGGATTCTGCAAGCGACGTCTTGATTGCTGTCGCGACTTCTGGTGGCATCTTCGCAAAGGCAGCTGCCGTCGGGAACTGCCCACCTGACGGCGCTCCACCTTGCGGCAATCGATCCGCTACAGCCGATGTGAACGTCCGTGATTGAATGATTCCGAGGACCGTGACACCAAGCGTCATCCCGATCGTCCGGAATGTCGATCCCATCGACGTCGCAGCACCACGACGTTGCATCTCGATCCCATTGATGCTTGCTAGGTTCAACAACGAGAAGCTAAATCCAACACCGAACCCAAGAATGATCATATAGATTGTTACTGCTGTACGCGATGTCTCAAGCGTCATTGTACTGAGGAGATACACACCGAGTAGGAAAAAGACAGCCGAGACGATCATGACATTTCGGAAACCAAACTTATTCGGCAACTGGCCACCGAGCTGCGCCGAGATGACTGAGGCAATTAACATCGGCATAAGGATCAGACCGGAGTTCGTCGCACTGCCACCAAAGACACCTTGAACGAAGATTGGAATGAACACACTCGCCGAGATGAAGACGAATCCATAAAAGAACGCAACGCCTTGTGTTGCCGCAAATAAACGACGACGGAACAGACTGAATGTAATGACTGGATCCGCGGCACGTCGTTCAGCGAATGCGAAGGCAACGAACGCGACGAGTGCTGCTCCGAACAGACCAAGAATTTGTGGTGAAGACCATGCATACTCTTTCCCACCCATTTCAAGCGCGAGTAAGAATAAAACCAATCCTGCAACAAGCGTGAAGGCACCGACGTAGTCGATTTTCTGTGTCCGGTGCACCGGTGATTCCTGATAGAAGATTGTCACGAGACCAAGGGCAATCAATCCGAGTGGGATGTTGATATAAAATACCCAGCGCCAGTCGAGGGAATCCGTCAATACGGCACCAAGCAACGGTCCGAAAATACTCGAGATCCCGAAGACCGCTCCGAACAATCCACTGACTTTCCCACGTTTCTCCGGTGGGAAGATATCAAAGATAATCGTAAAGGCGATCGGCATCAACGCACCGCCACCAAGCCCTTGTAAGGCACGATACGCAGACAATTCAATGATTGAGTCTGCCATTCCACACAAGATACTCCCTATCATGAAGATAAGCATCCCAAAGAGGAAGAAGCGTTTTCTTCCATACATGTCACTCAATTTACCGAAGATCGGCATCCCGGCAACGGTTGCGATCATGTAAGCCGACGTGACCCAAGCGTACTGATCAAACCCATTCAGTTCACTGACGATCGTCGGCATCGCCGTCGCAACGATCGTGTTATCCATTGCTGCGACTAAAATCCCAATCAATAGTCCAATGACGACAGGTGTCGTATTCGTTTTTGTTGTAGTCGAAGACATCGACACACCTCATTTCTAAAAAATTAGCTAACTCTTATAATAGCTAGCTCATTGTATCATCATATGTGCAAAATCTCACTATCAAATGTGTTCTACAATATTTTCACACAAAAAAAGACGGACCGTTCGTGACGATCCGTCGCTTTTCTTCCTTTACTCTACACGATACGAAATCGCTTCTCCGGCTTCGACCGTCTGTCCGACATCGACGTCGACTTTTCGATCGCCACTGTTCGTGACGATGATCGGTGTCAGTAACGATGGCACGAGTGGTCGTACTTGCTCGAGATCGACATTGAGAAGTGGTGTCCCCGGTTTGACACGATCTCCAGCTTTCGCTAACGCCTCAAACCCTTTTCCTTCAAGTGACACCGTATCAATACCGATGTGAATCAAGATCTCATCTCCGTTATCCGCAAGAATACCGATCGCGTGTTTCGTCGGGAAGAAGGTTGTAATCTCACCAGAGACGGGAGAGACGACATATCCTTCCGTCGGTTCGATCGCATATCCGTCACCCATCATACGACCGGAGAATACTTGATCCGGTACATCATCCAGAGAACGAATGATACCGCTCAGTGGTGCGACGTATCCATCTTCAGGCACATAAGCACCACCACGATCTCCAGCGAGTGGTCCCGTATCGGTTGTACCCGATCCAGAAGTGCGCGCTTCGTCTCCCGTTGGAACTTGTGGGATCGGATCGGCTTCTGGTGTCTCTTTCGGTTTATAATTTGGATCTTTCATGATATCTGCCATTTCTGACTTGATCCCATCGGATTTCGGTCCAAAGATGGCTTGGACGTTATCTCCGACTTCAAGAACACCAGCAGCACCTAGTTCTTTCAAGCGATCCTTGTTGACGCCTGATTTATCATTGACCGTAATCCGCAGACGCGTGATACAAGCATCTAAATGTTTAATGTTTGATGGACCACCGAATGCTTGTAGAATTTCATACGGTAGATCGCCTGCTTGTGCCGTTGAGGTAGCGGCACCTTCTTTAATCGCTTCGCGTCCTGGAATCTTCAGATCGAATTTCGTGATGACGAAGCGGAATCCGAAGTAATAGATGACGGCGAAGACAAGACCGACTGGAATGACGAGCCACCACGAGGTTCGGTTCGGTAGAATCCCGAATAACGTGTAGTCAATCAATCCACCGGAGAACGTCATCCCGATCTTGACGTTCAGTAAATCCATGATCATGAATGAAAGACCTGCAAAGACAGCGTGAACGGCAAACAAAAGTGGTGCAACGAATACGAAGGAGAACTCGACTGGCTCCGTGATCCCAGTCAGGAAAGAAGTCAACGCAGCTGAGAAATAGAGACCTTCGACGGCTTTACGACGATCCTTTGCGACCGTGTGGTACATCGCAAGACAGGCTGCTGGCAGACCGAACATCATGAATGGATATTTCCCGGTCATATATGTCCCTGCCGTGAACGGTACACCGTCCTTTAATTGTGCAAAGAAGATCCGCTGATCCCCGTTGATGATCGTTCCGGCTTTATCCGTATATTCACCGAACTGGAACCAGAAGCTTGAGTACCAGATATGGTGAAGACCAAACGGAATCAACGAACGTTCGACGAGTCCAAAGATGAAGGCAGACAACGGTTCGTTCGCTTCGATGATCGTTTTGGAGAACGTATTGATGCCTGTCCCGATCGGTGGCCAAATATATGACAAAGCAAAACCTGCGACAAGACTGAACAAGGCCGTTGCAATCGGAACGAAACGTTTCCCTGCAAAAAATCCGAGGAAATCAGGCAGTTTGATTTTGAAGAATTTATTATAACTGTACGCTGCTATCAAACCGGCAATGATCCCTCCGAATACCCCCATTTGCAAGGTCGGTATCCCAAGGACCGTCGCATACGACAAATCACTCGCCTTTTGTGCTTCCGTGATTTTTTCTGGTGTAATCTGCAAGAATGAACTGATGACCTTGTTCATGATCAGGAAACCGACGATGGCTGCGAAACCGGCGACCCCTTCTCCGTTCGCAAGACCAATCGCGACCCCGACGGCGAACAATAATCCGAGGTTCGCAAAGATGATGTCACCCGCATCCTGCATGACTCGCCAGATGACGACAAGCGAATCGTTCTCCAGAAACGGTAAATATTGTGTTAAGTTCGGGTTTTGAAACGCTGTCCCGAACGCAAGCAATAACCCCGCTGCTGGCAAAATCGCTACCGGTAGCATCAGGGCCTTACCGATCCGCTGTAAGACACCAAACACGTTTTTCCACATGCGCATATTCCCTCCTTTTTTAAACAAACTACTTAATTCATACCCTAAAATATTCTAGTGCAAAACGATTCTAAACGATTTCGAAAAAAAAAATGAGCCCTTCCGCAGAAGGACTCATCTAAAAAAACATTAGACTGTTTTTTCTTGTTTACGTGACGTGATGACAGCTTGAATCTCAGACTTGATGTTGTCTGATTTCGGTCCATAGATCGCTTGGACGTTGTTACCAACTTCAAGGACACCAGCAGCACCTAATTTTTTCAACTCATCTTTATTGACTTTCGATTTGTCGAGAACTTCAACACGAAGACGTGTGATACATGCATCCAAGTGTTTGATGTTCGACTCTGAACCGAGTGCATCAAGAATACCTTCAGCGAGTTCAGAACCTTGAGCAGATGAAGTCTCTTGAGCTGCATCTTCACGACCTGGAGTTTTCAGGTTGAACTTGCGGATTGCGAAACGGAATCCAGCATAGTAGATGACAGAAAGTGCAAGACCGACGACGATGACGAGCCACCACTGTGTGCGCCCTGGAAGAACACCGAACAGAAGGAAGTCGATCAAACCACCAGAGAATGTCATACCGATCTTAACGTTCAACAATTGCATTGTCATGAACGAGAGACCTGCGAAGACAGCGTGAACTGCGAACAAGATTGGAGCTACGAACAAGAATGCGAATTCGATTGGCTCTGTGATACCTGTCAAGAATGCTGTAAGTGCTGCTGATCCAAGAAGACCACCAACGACTGCACGACGCTCAGGGCGAGCTTCGTGGTACATTGCGAGTGCTGCTGCTGGAAGACCGAACATCATGAACGGGAATTTACCAGTCATGAACGTACCAGCTGTTAATGTTGCGTTGTCTTTCAATTGTGCGAAGAAGATTGCTTGGTCACCATGAACGACTGTTCCTGCTGCATTCTTGTACGAACCGAATTCGAACCAGAATGGTGCATAGAAGATATGGTGAAGACCGAATGGAATCAACGAACGCTCGATGAGACCGAAGACGAATGCTGCGAGTGTTGGGTTTTTCTCCATCATGAAGTGCGAGAACGAGTTCAAGCCATCTTGCGCAAACGGCCAGACGAATACGAGAACAAGACCTGCAACCAATGAAACAACTGCTGTGACGATTGGAACGAAACGTTTACCAGCAAAGAATCCAAGGAACTGTGGCAATTCGAGATTATGGTACTTCCCGTACGCCCAAGCTGCGATCAAACCGATGATGATACCACCGAATACCCCAGTTTGAAGTGTTGGGATACCGAGTACGTTTGCATATCCTTGACCGTTAGCAACCATTTCTGGTGTAACGCCGAGCCAAACGCTCATTGTTTTGTTCATGATCAAGAATCCGACGATTGCCGCAAGTCCGGCTGCGCCGTCCCCTGCAAGACCAATCGCGACACCGACCGCGAATAAGAGTGCTAAGTTACCGAAGATGATATCCCCAGCTGCTTCCATCAATTTTGCAACCTTGATGATTGCATCATTTTTCAAGAACTCGAGTTTTGACGTCAAGTTCGGATTTTGCATCGCGTTACCGAATCCGAGTAGGATACCGGCAGCTGGCAAAATCGCTACAGGAAGCATCAACGCTTTACCGACACGTTGAAGAACAGCAAAAATCTGTTTGAACATGTGTGTTTCCTCCTTTTCCTGTTAAGAGCGAAGTATGATGAATAATGCCAATGATTGAGACGAAAAAAGTCAGACATCTGACCGATTTTTTACAGAAAAAAATCAGGCACGAGCGGATTGTAGACAATAGACTTATCCCGTTGAATAACGGAAATAAAGCTTCTTGCCCGACATCCCACTCATGCCTGATCGTATCAGTAACACGTAGTCCGTGCGGTCATTTACCTGAATCGTACTGCACTAAGCGTTGCAGATGCATCGTAAGATACGTCGCCTCACCGCGCGGTACCGCTTTCTTCAACTGACGTTCCATGATGGACATCAGCTCCCAAGCAGTATCATAGCATAGCGGATATTCTTCACGCAATAGCTTTTCTACTTTTTCTGGAGCCTCTAGATACTCCCCATTGGAAACCCTTTCAATCGCTGAACGAAGATGCCGAATCAGACGCTTGTAATCAAGCGATTTTCGATCGATTTTAATCTCCAGTCG
The DNA here is from genome assembly GCF_002377745.1 of Exiguobacterium sp. UBA3491. Classification (NCBI taxonomy): domain Bacteria; kingdom Bacillati; phylum Bacillota; class Bacilli; order Caryophanales; genus Exiguobacterium; species Exiguobacterium sp. UBA3491. The sequence goes on along the minus strand of NZ_DFQK01000028.1, from coordinate 147,288 downwards.
CTGTTCGATATGACTAGCAATTAAACCGACGAGTTGATGATGGCGGTTAACTTCGAGTACGTCTTTGAAGTTCGTCGCCGAATGAATATGAAGTGCGATGAATCCTGTCTCCGCTGGAGGCAGGTAAAAATTCATCTCGGCACTGATGAACTCGACGATTTCTTCTGCAAGGGCGTACTCTTCCGGATACAAGGCTTCCGTTTCAGCAAGAAACGGATTCGTGACTTCCATTCCTTGTTCTAGTCGCTTGAACGTAAACGTCAAATGATCCGTCAATCCAATATGGATATGTTCATCGACCTTTTTTCCGAAGCGTGTCTCGATCATCGAGACGATCTCGTTCATCAACGCGATGAAGTTCTCATCGAGATGATCGACGAGCGCCTTATATTGATCCTGTTCTTCTTTATCCTTCAACGTGTAGACTTTTTCCAACTTGTCGAGATCTGTCAGTTGATCGCCTGGCTTCCGACCGAAGCCAATCCCTTTCGCGAGGATAATGACTTCCTGATTCGCACCAGTCGAACAAATGACGACATTATTATTCAATACCTTGATAACGTGGTACATTTGTTTATCCATTCGCTCTCAACCCAATCTGCTCTTACACATTTATTTAAAGACATTGTTTTTATTATAACGGTTTTTCAGACACGAAAAAAGCCTACTTACTCAAGTAGACTTTAAAACATTTGGTAACCGCTCTTACGCAAGAAGCGAATCGATAGACCGGCGATGATGATTCCGGCAAGACCAGCCGCGAACATCGTGATATCCGCTGCCTGTAGACCAGCAATCCGGTCCCCGAGATTCGGAATCGCTTCACGAGCGTTCGTGAAGTATTCGAGTGTCGATTGATTGTCGATCATCATGATGATGATGATCGGATAGAGTACGAGCATCACCCATGTACTCCGCAACAACATGTTTAAAATGAATCCGATACTAAAGAACATGACGAGATAAAGCACACTCCCGATCACGGCTTGAATGATATGCATACTGTTCCCCCTTTGAATCTCTTCTAGTATAACCGACAAAAAAGGCAAATGCACGAGTGTACATTTGCCTAAAACGTGAACTTAGAACTTCCCTTTTTTGATCGCAAGACCAAGTTTTTTCAGTTCAAAGAAGTGTTTGTTGTCGATGACTTTTTTCATGAATGATGCGTTACGACCGTAAATCTTCTTGCCGAAGACCATGCCGATACCATCTTTATGACCAAGTGAAGCAACCGTTCCTTTGTTCTCGTACGTGAACGTCGATGTTTGACGACCCGCGATGAGTGCCGCGATGTTCTCAGCGACTTTGTGTGCTTGTTGTGTCGCGATTTGTGCAGTTGGTGGGTACGGACGGTTCGAACTTGGATCCATGACTGCTGAACAGTCACCGATCATGAAGACGTTATCGTGTCCTGGAACACGAAGATCTTCTTCGACGACGACACGGTTACGCATCGCTTCGAAACCAGATGCTGCAACGACAGGGTTACCGCTGACGCCACCTGTCCAGATGATCGTACTTGCTTCGATCGTCTCAGTCGTGTCGCCTTGAAGCGGACCGAATGTGACGCTTCCTGGTCCACATTCCTTGATGCCGTTACCGAGTTTGAACTCGACGCCTTGGCGCTCAAGCCATTTGTGTGCGTAGTTGACGAGATCAGCATCGAATCCTGGAAGGACTGTTGGCGCTGCCTCGATGTTAACGACACGAACGAGTTCGCGTGGGATATCATATTGTTTGCACAGTTCTGGAATACGGTTGACGAGCTCACCCATGAACTCGATTCCTGTGAATCCAGCACCACCGACGACGATTGTCAAGAGTGAACGATCTTGTGATCCTGTTGTTTTGTACTGTGCGAATGAGTAATCGATATGTTCCTTGATTTTACGGACGCTGTTCAACGAGCTGATCGTTAATGCGTGTTCCTTCAATCCTTTGATACCGAATGTTTCAGGAACGCCACCGAGAGCAACGACGACGTAATCGTAAGGAACTGTTCCGCCATCTTGTAAAAGAACTGTTTTAGCAGCCGTGTCGACTTTCTCAACGATACCTTTGACAAGTTTGACGCGTGACGGGTTGATGACATCATTGATGTAGATGCGCGCTTGCTCCGCAGACATCGTACCTGCAGCTGGTTCATGCAACCAAGTTGTTTGGTAATGATAGTCGTGTTTATTAATCAACGTGATGTTCGCTTGATCGACGCCGAGTTTCTTTTGAAGGTTGACTGCTGTGATCAATCCACCGTAGCCCGCTCCAAGAATAACAATGTTAGGTGTGTTCATGTTCTGATACTCCTTACGAATCGTAGTTTTGTTGTGATTTTCTTCACATTCAATTACAGACGAATATTCAAAAACTTTGTTCAAATAATGTTCACATGTCTATAAGCCTATTGAAACACTTTTTAAGAATGATTGCAAAAGAAAAATGTAATTTCCCTTAAAAAAATGTGAGATGTTCCGTACTTGCACCCGAACCCCCTACTTCCTATATAATAGACCTATCCAATGCTAGGAGGGAATCAGATGTACCAACCATATGATGTCACGATCATCGGCGGCGGTCCGGTCGGACTGTTCACCGCGTTTTATTCAGGAATGCGCCAGATGAAGACGAAGGTCATCGAGAGTCTACCTCAATTAGGTGGTCAACTCGCTACGCTTTATCCTGAAAAATATATATACGATATCGCCGGTTTTCCGAAAGTAAAAGCGCAGGAACTAGTCGATCGGCTACTTGAACAAGCAAATGAATTTGATCCGACGTATGTGCTCGGTGAGACAGTAATCGCTTATGAACGGATGGATGACGGAATCATCCGCCTCGTCACGAACAAAGGCGAGCATTATACGAAGACCGTCATCTTGACGGCAGGAAACGGTTCGTTCGCTGCGCGCCCACTCGGAGTGGCAGATGCAGAACGCTTCGAGGAAACGAACTTACACTATTTCGTCAACGACATGGAACGTTTCAAGGATCGCCAAGTCGTCCTGCTTGGTGGTGGCGATTCAGCAGTCGACTGGTCATTGATGCTTGAACCGATCGCAAAATCCGTCACGCTCGTCCACCGTCGCGATAAGTTCCGTGCCCATGAACATTCGGTCGAACTATTACATGACTCATCCGTTAACGTCATGACGCCGTATACGCTCGAATCGGTCACAGGTGAGACGCACATCGAGACGATGACGTTCAAACATGCTGAAAGTGGCGAAGTCGTCGTCGTCGCTGCGGACGATGTCGTCTGCAACTTTGGTTTCGTCTCGTCACTTGGGCCGCTCAAAGAATGGGAAGTCGAGTTCGAACGCAATTCGATTCGCGTCAACTCGAAGATGGAGACTGCGATTCCAGGCGTCTTCGCTTGTGGAGATATTGCGACTTACGAAGGACGCGTCAAATTGATCGCAACAGGCTTCGGTGAAGCACCGATTGCCGTCAACCAGGCGAAACTTCTTGTCGATCCATCGGCTCGTCACCCGCAACACTCAACGAGTCTGTTCGAAAAAGTAACGAATCATTCTTGAGATAAATGAATGGCTGCAAACAAATAAGAGGTCGAATTCCGGATGACATACCGGAGTCCGATCTCTTATTTTGATGGAATCACATCTAGGACGTGACCAAACATCTTTGACTCCTACAGGAAAAGGAAGCACGATGTGTGCTTCCGTCAGGGATAAGGAAGACCCGACAGATCACATGGAATGGGAACTGGCGCGGCTTACATCCCGCCTGAGGAAAGCGAAGATGTTGAAACGTCCGATTTCATACGAATGATCTTTTAACAGGCATCCGATAAACCCGTTGCACGAGTTCGATCCCACCTCGCTCAATCATCGATTCTTCGAAGACCTGACCACCGAATCGCTCGTAAAACTGGCACGCCGGATTATCCCGCAAGACAGAAACCTGCATTGCCTCGTATTCCGCCAAGTCCTCGATGATACGTTGAAACAATGCCTTCCCGAGCCCCTGCCCTTGAGAAGCTCGCAAAACATAAATCGCGTAGAGTTCTCCTTCACGCGCATCCCTTCGATTTGGTCCACCTTGCGCGAAGCCAACGACTTCGTCTTCTAACTCCACAACATACACACGCTGATCGATTAACGCCTGCTCCCATTGTTTCGTCCGTTTCGCGTAAGACAACTGTGCTAAATAAGAATCAGGGATGATCCCTTGATACGTCTCCCGCCAGACATCGATATGAACGCGCGCAATGGTCGACGCATCTTCAAGACGTGCTTCACGAATTCTCATAATGGGATGATGAAGCGACGTGTCTCGCGTCCATTATGAACAGTCGGCTCAATTTCTCGTCCGCCGTTCGCTAAGATGACACGACGTGATGCTACATTATCAACGCCACACGTCAACAGCACTTGATTGAGTCCACGTTGCCGTGCTTCTTCTAGCGCTAAACGAAGCCCGGTCGTCGCATACCCTTTCTGACGCTCGGATGGTCGGATGCCGTATCCGATGTGTCCGCCGTACAACTTCAAGTTCTCCGTCAAATCATGCCGGAAGTTCAACGCGCCGACGATTCGTTGTCCGTCGACCATCCAGTACGTCGAATGGGTGACGAGCCCCGGTCTGACCGTTGTCTCCATTTCCTTCAGTTCCGCAAAATAAGCGCCCAGTGGTTCATACGTATCCCCGACTGCTTCCGGCACGATCGTTTCGCCCGACTTTCGCCAGTCTTCTAAAAAGGCGCGGTATTCTGTCTCCCATGCGAGGGTTGGTTTTATCAACTGCATCATTGGTGATTACGCACCTCCTCTTCAATCAAACGATCGAGCCAGTCATCGACATGTTGGAACAGATAGCCCGCTTGTTTCGCAGCTGTCGTATCCATATAGAAATCGCGTTCTGGCGCAAGTGGCGATTCCTCCTCTCCTTTTGCGACGAGTTGACTCGTCGTTCCTGCGACACGGTCGATTTTATCCATCAAATCTTGAATCGATAAGACACCGTCACTTGCAGCGTTAATCGGTCCCGTCAGTTCCGAGCGACCACACCACTCCAAAAAGGCAGCGGCTTCGTAACTTGAGATATACGCCATCTTCGCGTATGTGTTTTCAGCAACGATCGGACGCCCGTCAAGCGCCCGCTTGATATGAAAGACGAGTCGTTCCGTATAATCATCTGGTCCGAGGACAACTGGGAATCGAACGGCAACGACAGGGAATGTCGCGCGTTGGAAGAAATAACTCTCCGCTTGGCGCTTCCCTTCACCATATCCGTGTTCCTTCTCAAGATCATATTTCCCGGGAAACGGATTGTAGGCGCGTTCCGAAATATTCGCACCACCGTCTTCATAAACAGACATCGTCGACGTCAACACGTAGCGTCCGACTTTCCCTTCAAATGCGTCGATCGCGAGCTTTGCTTGATACGGCGTGAAGCAGATGTTGTCATAGATGACATCCCAGTGCTGTTGGCTTAAATCCTTCATCGTACTACTTGACGTCCGGTCTCCTTTAAAAAATGTCAAGCCCTTCGCGACCGGTGGAGTATGCTCACCCCGTGTGACGATCGTCACATCATCCCCCGAATCGGCTAAACGAATTGCAAGCCGGCGTCCGAAATAGCGTGTTCCCCCGAAGATCAATACTTTTCTCATCCTGAAGCCCTCCCTATTCGTAGTAGCATTCACTCTCTTAAATATTTCGAGTCAATGGAGCAGGTCTCCTGTTTGCAGGCAATAAAAAAATCGTGGACGATGTCCACGATTGGATTCATTAACAGCCACCCGGTGTCCCGGCATTCGTTGCCGTCCGGAACGAAGTCCCGCAACCGCATGTTGCGATGGCATTCGGATTCGTGATCGTGAATCCGCCACCAAGCATTGACTGTTTATAATCGATTTCCAGTCCTTTGACGACCGGGTAATCTTTTTCGTCCACGATGACGGTCACGCCGTGCTGTTCAAAAACGAGATCCGTTTCTTTTTGTTGATCGAATCCCATTCCGTACGACAGACCACTACATCCACCACCTTGGACGAGCATCCGAAGATTTCGTTCATCTGCTGGTGCCTGCGCCATCATGTCCTGGACTTGTAGCGCTGCTGCCTCCGTTAAATGGATCATGTCATCACCTTCCTTTTCTTTAGTATACGCAACTTCTGAGCGAATCGAAACCTAGTTGCTTGAAACTATCTTGAATTCGTTGTATAAATGGTATGTACAATAAAATAATCGTTCCATCTTCAGGGCAGGGTGAAATTCCCGACCGGCGGTAAACAACTCTTCTTAAGTTGAAGCCCGCGAGCGAATAGGGCGCTATTTGCTGATTCTGTGTAATTCAGGAGCCGACAGTACAGTCTGGATGGGAGAAGATGGCGGCATGAGTTTGAATTTGATCGATTTTTGCAACAATCGATTAGGTTTATTTAATGCGGACTTCTCCCCTGTTGATCTCATCAATAGGGGTTTCTTTATGGACGCAGTCATGCCAATACTTCATCGAGAGGAACGAGCAAAAGGAGACAATACTCGTATGAAACGCACACAAAAAATGGTCACTCTGTCAATGTTAGGTTCAATCTCATTTGTTCTTATGCTTATCAATTTTCCACTACCGTTCTTACCGAACTATCTGAAGATCGACTTCAGTGATGTTCCTGCTCTTGTCGCAGCGATCATGTTCTCACCGGTCGCAGGTGTCATCGTCGAAGCATTGAAGAACGTGCTATACTACATCTTCCGCGGAAGTGGTGTTCCGGTCGGAGAATTCGCGAACTTTGCTGCTGGCGTCGCATTCGTGCTTCCTGTCAGCTGGTTCTACCACAAAAAGAAATCAACACAAGGTCTCGCAACTGGTCTCGTCGCTGGTACGATCACGATGGCACTCGGTCTTGCGATCCTCAACTATATCTTGATCCTTCCAGCGTATGCATGGTTCCTCGGTATGGATTACATGGCGGATCCAGCTGTCAAATGGACAGCGATCACAGCCGGTATCTTACCGTTTAACGTCATCAAGGCCTTGTTCATCTCGGCACTCTTCATTCCATTGTTCTTGAAACTACGCCCATGGATGATGCGCCGTCAACAATCTGCCTGATCCGAAAAGCTGCGCCCGCTGACGGACACGAATCCCCTCGTTCAGACGAACGAGGGGATTTTTTGGCTGTCCGTGCTCACAGCTCATTCTCTTCGATTTTCAGGTAAATCTTTTCAAGCAATTCTTCCGGCGTTTCACCTACGACGGTCTCACCATCTACGAGACAAAAATGGTCAAGCGAACAAATCCCGCAATAACCAAGGCAACCGTATTCGACGACGTCAACATTCGGGTCACGTTCAAGTTGCTCCATGACGACCTGTGTACCAGCCGCTAAGTTACTAATACAAAATTCAATAATCGGATTCACTTTTTTTCCTCCTTCAAGCAGGAAACGACCTGCCTCATGTCGTATTATACAAGGTCAGACTGATTTAGGGGAACTAAGGGGGATTTTACGTTATGAAGCAATTGATCGTACTCGGCGGAGGTTATGGTGGAATGCGGATTTGTGAGCGATTCAAGGACGAGGAAGTTGCCGTCACGCTCGTCGACCGTCTACCGTACCACGCACTCAAAACGGAATACTACGCACTCGCAGCAGGTACATTATCAGATCGGGATGTCCGGATTGAATTTCCGGAGGGGAAACATCTTACCTATAAATATGGACATGTCATCAAAATCTCACCAGAGACGAATACAGTCCATCTGCAGGACGGATCAGAATTATTCTATGATGACTTAATCATCGCCCTCGGTTGCGAGGATAAATACCACAACATTCCGGGTGCTCAAGAATTTACATACAGCATCCAGACACTAGAAGAATCACGGAAGACACAACAAGCGATTTATGGTCTGTCACCGGGATCCGTTGTCTCGATCGTCGGTGCTGGTCTATCTGGTGTCGAACTCGCCAGTGAACTACATGAGAGCCGGAAGGATTTGACGATTCGTCTATTCGACCGCGGTCCATCCGTCTTGTCGTTCTTATCCGATAAAGTCTCGTCTTACGTTCAGGAATGGTTCGAGGAACATGACGTTGAAGTCATCAACAACTCGAATGTCACGCTCGTCACAGCGGACGATGTGCGAAACGGCGACGATACGTATCCATCCGACTTAACGATTTGGACAGCTGGTACGCAGCCGGTCAAAGTTGTACGCGATCTCGGCTTTGCTGCGGATAGTGGCGGTCGGATCAAATTGACGGAACATCATCACGTACCGGAATACGATAACGTCTTCGTCATCGGTGATTGTGCAAGTCTACCATATGCACCAAGTGGTCAACTCGCAGAACATCAGGCAGAACAAGTCGTCGATGTCTTACAAGCCAAGTGGCAAGGAAAGAAATTACCGAAGCTGCCAGAAATTAAACTGCGCGGGATGCTCGGTTCACTCGGAAAATCAGACGGTTTCGGAATCGTCATGGGCAAGCAAGCACTGACGGGGAAAGTCCCACGTCTCTTGAAGTCCGGTGTCTTATGGAAACACAAAAAGATTAAATGAGCAAAAGAGGTGTCCCAAGCTTTGGGATACCTCTTTTTCGTTCATCCCGCCTGATTCAGCTTCGCATCGATTGCCGCTGTGATCGTCTTGAGTTTGACGTACCCCTCATCAATCATCTCATCATCGAGCACGATCAGTGGATAAAAATAGACATCCTCTTTCAGCGCTTCCGTCCATTGATCTGATGTTGCTGTCTCGAAATCAACATAGCGAAGCGTCATCGCTTGCTCATATTTCCGCCCGAGGACGGCTTGTAGCCAACTGAATGTCTCTTCCGAGCTAGGTGCCCCGACACAACTCGGACAGGTGACCGCTGTTCCGTAAACCGTGATTTCCATCTTGAAGTCCCCCCTTTTCAATTCACTCCTCTTTAGTATACAAGTTTTCCAGATTGAGAACATTTTTCAACCCTGTTACAATGAAACTATACGAAAGGATGTGTTTACGCATGGAAATGTTTGATCAAGTGAATGAAGTTCTTGAAAAATTGCGTCCGTTCCTTCTTCGTGATGGAGGAGACGTTGAACTCGTAGATGTAGAAGACGGAATCGTAAAACTCCGTTTGATGGGAGCTTGTGGTAGCTGCCCAAGTTCAACAATCACATTGAAGGCCGGTATCGAACGTGCCCTTCTTGAAGAAGTCGCTGGCGTCGTCGAAGTCGAACAAGTCTTCTAATACATGAAATCCCGAACGAATTCTCGTTCGGGATTTTTTGATTCATAGAATCCATTCAGCTAACGTATCAACCATGTATGTCGGTTGACGATCCTGCCCTTGAATGAAGACGGGTGTATGGACGCCAGAATTGACGTGCATCGTCCGGATACCTCCATTGATCCCGAAAAGAATGTCCGTATGGTAGTTGTCTCCGACCATGATGACGTCTTCTTTTGACAGACCAATCATTTCTGTCGCGATATCGACCATGACTGGTTCTGGTTTACCGATGAAGAACGGTTCCTTCTCCGTCGTCACGCGCAGGACGGACGTCAGAGCACCATTACCTGGCAGGAAACCACGTTCGGTCGGAATCGCGATATCACCGTTCGTTGAAATAAACCGGGCACCGGCACGAATCGCAAGTGCACCAACAGCGAGTTTTTCGTACGTGATTTGACGATCGAGACCGATGACGACGTAATCTGCCGCTTCGGTTGCGACGACGTCTAACCCTTCTCGTTCAAGCGCGTCGATCAGTCCTGTTTCTCCGATCGCATAGACGCGCGCTTTTGGTGACAGGTCAGCAATATAACGACCAGTCGCCATCGCACTCGTCAAAACGTGTTTCGCATCGGAATGAACACCCATCCCGCATAGTTTCTCTGCCACAGCTTCTGCCGTCATCGACGCGTTATTCGTCACGAACAAGTACGGAATGCCCTCTGCTTGCAGACGATTGACGAAATCGACCGCTTCTTTTACCGGTTCCGTTCCGTTATACATCGTTCCATCTAAATCAAATAAATAGCCTTTTGCCTTCATCCTGACTCACTCCTCGTTTGGTAAAAATGCAGACACCGGTCCGAGTTCTGTCTCGATATACCGGCGAATCGCTTCCGGGAAACGACGTAGTTCTGCTTCCTCTGTCTCAAGTACCGCCCGAATCTCCGCCATACTCGACTGTGTGAATGACCGGACGATCAACGTACGTAACGCAACGAGCTTCTTCAGACTCGTCGCGAGCGGTCCATCGATGACCTTCTCATCTTCTAAAATGAGAATGATATCTTCATAACTTCCCGGATCCCGCATGATGAATCCATCAATCATACTGTTTCCGATGTCGATGACACTTTCGATGACTAAAAAACCGATCCGTTCCATAGCCAGTGCCGTCGTCACCGGATCCCCCGTAACTTCCTTACTTTGTCGAAGTGCCGTCTCATAACAGACGACCGTCTCTTCGATTTTTTGACGATTGACGAAATACATCTTCATTCCCCCTCACATCCTCCATTTTATCGTTATCCGGCAATCCTGAAAAGCAGAAAGGTCATTTGCATCACATTCCCAAATGTGTTATCCTCAATTTAGATTTTTGCTGAAAATAGTATGTCACATTGGTGACGTGGAGGTTATATACATGGAACGGGAACTCGCACTGGAAATCGTACGCGCTACGGAAGCAGCAGCACTAGCTTCTGCTCAATGGATTGGTCGCGGTAAGAAAAATGAAGCGGATGACGCAGCAACGACTGCGATGCGCGAAGTCTTGAACACGGTCAACATGAACGGAACGGTCGTCATCGGTGAAGGTGAACTTGACGAAGCACCAATGCTCTTCATCGGTGAACGTGTCGGAACAGCGAACGGTCCAATCGTTGATATCGCCGTCGATCCGCTCGAAGGTACGAACATCGTTGCCAAAGGTCTCGGTAATGCGATGGTCGTCATCGCCGTCGCCGATCAAGGTGCCCTGCTCCACGCACCTGATATGTATATGGATAAATTAACAGTCGGACCGAACTTGAAAGGGCACGTCTCACTCGACGATCCACTTGAAGTCATCATCGAAAAAGCAGCTCAATACAACAATAAACGGATTGAGGACGTCACGGTCATCATGCAGGATCGCCCGCGTCACGATCACTTCCGCGAAGCTACGATGCGGATGGGCGCACGCGTCCGTCTGTTTGAAGACGGCGATGTCTCAGCTGGAATCGCACCACTTTCTCCTGCGACAGGAATCGATATCTTCATCGGAACAGGTGGTGCTCCTGAAGGTGTCATCACGGCTGCTGCCGTTAAAGCGATGGGCGGCGACATGCAGGCACGTTTACATCCGATGAATGAAGAAGAAACTGCTCGTGTCATCCGGATGGGACTTGAAGATCCGCTTCAACTCTTGACGCTTGATGACCTGATTAAAAGCGACGACTGTATCTTTGCCGCGACTGGCGTCACGACGGGCGAAATGCTCGATGGCGTTAAGTTCTTGACGGATGATATCGTTGAGACGACATCCCTCGTCATGCGTTCAAAGACACGGACAATCCGAAAAGTGATCGCTGAGCATAGCTTATCGCGTAAACCATACTTGCAAAAAGTCCCCCAAACCCTTTAATCTGAAACAGATGTTAGGGAAATGAGGGAAGCTGAATGATGGAAGAACGTGATTTTTTATATGATGATGTCGAACAAACGAAGACACGCTTCGTCAGTTGGATTGGAGAAGCCAGTCGGTTTGATCTCGCCATCACCCACTCGGAGCATTTTTACGGTAAGATTCTCGTCTTGAATCTCTTATCGAATCGCTATGCGATCATCGGTGCGGACGATTTTGATGAACCGGGCTACATCGCGACAGCGTTTGACGTCGAAGACGATGCGGCAACGGAACTCGAGATGTATCTGCGCGCTTATATCGGTCTATGAAAAAAGCCTTCGTCCGCGGACGAAGGCTTTTTCTTATAAGAGACGATCGTTTCGTTCATTTAGTGTGTTTGGTCCGCTGAAGACGTTCGTATTGTCTGACTCGTCATGGGCACGGCGTTCTGAATGCTGATCCGCTTCATCACCGACGAGTAATACGAATTGACCACTTTCGACCGCATGATTCGCACGATCGACGTCTTCCTTCGTCAAGCCACTTCCGTGGATGGCATCTCCATGAGAGACTGATTCATCTTTTTTGAAGATACTCTTGATTTCCTGCCATAGATTACGATGATCTTCCTGCGACAGACGCGTAGATGTCTGTTGGTTGTTTAGATCCGCTAGTTCCTCGATTTGTTCGAGATCGTATTTGTCGTGTGCTAAGACTTTTAAATCAGTCGAGACGACACCGGCAACACGGAGATCGTGCACGGCACTGACGACTTCTGGTACGGATGAGTAAATTCCAACGATTCGCATGGATGATTCCCCCTATAGGTGCATGATACTTATAGTAATAGCCGAATTCCGTCCACTAGAAACGCTTTTCTGTATGACAGTTTGATTACTCGCTTTCCGTCTTCTCTGGTGCAGGTGCGAACTTCCGTTCCAACTTCAACGTATTGGATGAAGAACCGTCGAAGCGAGGTGGTGCTTCTTCTCCTTCTACCAATCCGACCTTCTTGACGATGAAATAGGCACATCCGAAGTTACAGTATTCGTAGAGATAATCAGCAACATGCGAAATCTTCGTATCGAATGTCGCTTTCTCGTGTTGATCCTCATAGAAGCCACGTAGTCGTAATTGACCGTGCCCCCAGTCGCCCACGATATAATCATATTTTTCAAGGACATCGCTGAAACGACCGATGAAGGCTTCTTCATTAAAGCCTTCCCGTTTCTCTTCGACGACTTCATAACGTTCCCGATTGACTTGTATCATTATTCCCACCTCCTGCTGTTCTTATCATAGCATATTCCATTTCTCCTGACAGACGAAAAACCGTCCGAGTCAGCTGCTCGAACGGTCGTTGATCGTTAATCGATCGGAAGTGCTGTTTTATTCTTTTTCGCTGCGTTGACTTGCTCATCTGCATGATACGATGAACGAACGAGTGGACCTGCCTCACAGTGCGAGAACCCTTTGCTGAGCGCGATTTGCTTCAGTTCAGCGAATTCTTGCGGTGTATAGTACTTGATGACGTCGAGGTGCTTTTTCGTCGGTTGGAGATACTGACCGATCGTCATGATGTCGACGTTATTTGCGCGAAGATCATCCATCGTTTCAAGAATCTCTTCCCATGTCTCACCAAGACCAAGCATCAAGCTCGACTTCGTTGGAATTTCAGGTGCGAGTTCCTTCGAACGACGAAGGAATTCAAGCGTCCGGTCGTAAGTTGCTTTCGCACGAACGGTCGGCGTCAGACGGCGGACCGTCTCGATGTTGTGGTTCATGATGTCTGGTTGTGCATCAATCAGCGTTTTCAATGCCTCAAAGTTCCCACCCATATCTGAAGGTAGGACTTCGATTGATGTCTCTGGGTTCATCCGACGCACTTCACGGACGGTTTCAGCGTAAACGCCTGCTCCGAAATCATTCAGATCGTCGCGTGCGACCGCTGTGATGACCGCGTGCTTCAGGTTCATCAATCGAACGGATTCCGCGACGCGTTTTGGTTCTTCGAGATCGAGTTCGTTCGGACGTCCTGTCGTCACGGCGCAAAAACGGCACGCACGTGTGCAGATACTTCCGAGAATCATGAACGTCGCCGTCCGGCGTACCGCCCAACACTCGTGGATATTCGGACACTTTGCTTCCTCACAGACAGTATGTAGCTTTTTCTCGCGCATCATACTTTTTAATTCTGTGTAAGTTTCATTCGTATTCAGCTTGATTTTCAACCATTCCGGTTTACGTTGGATTTCTCCGCGTCCCATGGTTTCGCTTCCCCCTTCATCCCCAAAAAGTCAATTCATGTCTGCTTTAGTATAACAAACAATCAGGGTTTGCGAACATGCAATTCATTATATTCCGACTTCTCCGATAAGCGTTCAAATAACAAATCACGCAACAATTCAGGCATGAAATATTCTTTGGGCATCTCTTTGATGGCCGGGAATAATGGACCGAACGTAAACATATCCGGCAAGACGACAGAATAATCGCGTGTTAGCTCAAGCGGTTGATGATCCGCCAAACCAGCATAATGCATCCGTCCCATCAACTTTCCTCGGAATCCAAGACCACGAACCTTTAAGTGCTCGAACTGTTCTGTGTTGACTTCATCGAGGAATGTTTGTAATTCCATTCCTGTCATCGTGACTTTACAAGGATTGATCGGATGTGGACAGAGTCGATGTAAATCAAAGACAGAGACGGGACCTGGTGGAAGCGACCCGAGCAGAATACCGGCTGGTACACAAGCGATATCTGCCTCACACCAGTCGCGCATCGTCTCGACGAGCAACTGTGAAAACGGCGACTCACTGAACCAATCATTGGCTAGACCCGCTGTCTCGCCAATCGGTTCCTTCATCTGTTGTTCCGCCAGATATTGTTCTCGATCGAGTAATTTCGCTGTTGCCTCATCCTCAACGTAATCGTGTAGGGAATGAAGTACTGCTTCTTTCTCACCCGTATCCGTATTCATATAAATCTCACCCGCATACTGACCGTGTTTTCCGGCTTGCGTGATTAAGACACCGTTCTTGACGACACCATCATCGAGGACATGATGCGTATGCGCACCGATGATTAAATCAAGTTCTGGAAAGCGCATCGCAAGTTCTTCATCCTGATAAAATCCGAGGTGACTTAAACAAATCAGGACGTCGACTTCCTGGCGCAAACGTTCGATCTCGCGCGCCGCGACGTCAAATGGTTCTTCGATCGTCCAACCGAGTAAACCGTATAGTTCGATATACGGTGCCGTCAGACCAAAAACACCGACTTTTCCCGTCGGTAACTCATGAATGACACCTTGCTTGGCGAATGGTGCTTCTAAATTCGAGACAAGGACTGGAAAGTCTGCTTCCGTATAGAGGTCTGCTAACCAGTCGTGCGGAAACGTAATCCCTTCATTGTTTCCGATCGTCACAGCAGTCGGCATCAACGCGTTCAATAAATGCGTATTAATTTTTCCTTTTGTCGCTTCCGTCGCTGGATCGACACGATCAGCATGATCGCCTAAATCAAAAACAAGCGAATCATACGTCCGGTGTTCCTTGACGAATGACATGTAGCGAGGCCACATGTCGAAGTGTGAGTGCAAATCATTATAGTGAATGATGTGTAACTTCATGCAGAAGCCCCCCTTGATGATTTAAAACAAAGAGATTTGTCGCGGCGCGAGTTCATAGTCGAGATCAAGAATTTCGATTAATCGTTTCGCATTCGGGGCAGCATCTCCTGCTGAGTTGTTATTGAAAAAGACATAGACATCCTTTGCTTCCGCTGCAACGTCGCGGACGTGACTTGCAAGTTCCTGTAGCTCATCTTCCGAGTACCGATAGAGACAGCGGACTTTTCGCCAATCGTCGCTGCTTTGACCCGGTTTCTTTAACCAACCGGCCTTGTTTCGTCCATGTAATCGAATGAATGCCGTCTCCTGCGTCACGACCGGTACGAACGGCACCGAACCATCTTCGGTCTGCGGTTCATCGCAAATCGTATGGATGAACTGATGTTCCCTCAAAAAACGGAGCGTCCGCTCACGATAAGCTTCCGAATACCACGATGGATTTCGGAATTCGATCGCGACTGGCAGTCCAGCAAGCGATTTTCGGATCGTTTGCAAGTATTCCAAATGCAATTTACTGACATCGAACCATGGTGGAAGTTGGACAAGGATTGCCGCAATTTTTCCACTCTTACGCATCGGTTCGATCGACGCGATATATTGTTCAAAAATTGGTCCGAGCGGATTTTTATTTTCCCGGTCGTGCCCACTCATCGCGCGGTGGACCTTAACGATGAAGCGGAACCCGTCCGGTGTCTCAGATGTCCATTTTTCGTAGTTTCGTTCCGGTTGAATCGCATAGAATGTCGAGTCGACCTCAACTGCTGGAAAATGCCCAGCATAGGCAGCTAGTTTTTCTTTTCGATCTTGCGGGGTCAAGTAGAGACTATCATGATCTCCCCAGCCCGTGACACCGATATATATCATGCTCTCTTCCCCCTCGCGTGTTCTATTCTGCCTATTCATCATAGCATAGCAGAATCCGGGATTTCTTCTTCAATGCTTCAATTTAAACGTTCATATTCAAGTATGATACATCCTGATTCGAAGCGTTGTGTTTTGATCATTTTTAAGTGTTGCGGTTGATCAAATACTGGAAACATTCGTTTTCCACCTCCGAGGAGAACCGGGTAAATCACGACATGATAACAGTCGACGAGTCCAAGCTCAATCGCTTCAGCAGCAAGCGTTGCCCCACCGATCGCAATCTGTTTGCCAGGTAAGGCTTTTAGTGCTTGAAGTTCCTCGGCAAGCGACGTGGTCGCTAGACGCGCTTTTCCTTCGACAGCGTCGAGCGTTCGCGAGAAGACGATCTTCTCAAGCGCCTGCCACGTTTTCGCATACTCAACGATGATCGGCTCGTCTTCTTGATCCGCTGTCTCCCAGTACTGCATCATTTCATACAAACGACGTCCATAGACATGGGTATCGAACGCTCTCTCATAATCATTAAAGTATTGATGCAGTTCCGCATCCGGTGAAGCGAAATCGATGCTGCCTGACGCATCCTCGATATAACCGTCAAGTGAGACTTGAAAGGAATAAACGATGTCACGCATAGTAACCCCTCCTTTTTCCCTCCTATACCCGTTTTCCTCCAACCATGAAAAAACTCCCTCATCCGCAGATGAGAGAGTAAGACGAATTATCCGATTGAACCTTCCATCTCGAACTTGATGAGACGGTTCATTTCGACCGCATATTCCATTGGAAGTTCTTTTGTGAACGGCTCGATGAAGCCCATGACGATCATTTCCGTTGCTTCCTCTTGTGAGATCCCGCGGCTCATGAGGTAGAACAATTGCTCTTCCGAGACCTTCGAGACTTTCGCTTCGTGCTCGAGCGAAATGTTATCGTTGAGGATTTCGTTGTACGGAATCGTATCCGACGTCGATTGGTTATCCATGATGAGCGTATCACATTCGATGTTCGAACGTGCACCTGTCGCTTTACGTCCGAAGTGAACGATACCGCGGTACGTGACTTTACCACCGTGTTTTGAGATCGACTTCGAGACGATCGTCGACGATGTGTTCGGTGCTAAGTGAATCATCTTCGCACCCGCATCTTGGTGTTGACCTTTACCTGCGATTGCGATTGACAATGTCATACCACGTGAACCTTCACCTTTGAGGATGACGGCTGGGTATTTCATCGTCAGTTTCGAACCGATGTTACCATCGACCCATTCCATCGTTGCGCCAGCTTCACAGATCGCACGCTTCGTAACGAGGTTGTAGACGTTGTTCGCCCAGTTTTGGATCGTTGTATAACGGCAGTAAGCGTTTTTGTTGATGAAGATCTCAACGACCGCTGAGTGAAGCGAGTTCGTCGTGTAGACCGGTGCTGTACATCCTTCGACGTAATGAACCGATGCTTCGTCATCAACGATGATCAACGTCCGCTCGAATTGACCCATGTTTTCCGAGTTGATCCGGAAGTAGGCTTGAAGCGGCGTGTCGACTTTAACGCCTTTTGGTACGTAGATGAACGATCCACCTGACCAGACCGCTGTGTTCAAGGCTGCGAACTTGTTGTCTGTTGGCGGAATCAATTTTCCGAAGTACTCACGGAAGATATCTTCGTTTTCTTTTAAGGCTGTATCTGTATCTTTGAAGACGACACCGATTTCTTCGAGGTCTTCTTTCATGTTGTGGTAGACAACCTCTGACTCGTACTGAGCCGAGACACCTGCCAAGTATTTTTGCTCTGCTTCTGGGATACCGAGCTTATCAAACGTACGTTTGATTTCTTCCGGTACTTCATCCCACGATTTCTCTGCACGTTCAGACGGCTTGACGTAGTACGTGATATCGTCGAAGTTCAATTCTGAGAGATCGCCACCCCACGCTGGCATTGCTTGTTCGTTGAAGATCTTGAGTGATTTCAAACGGAAATCAAGCATCCATTGTGGTTCTTCCTTCATTTTCGAGATCGTTTCGACGACTTCAGTCGTCAAGCCACGTCCAGAACGGAAGATCGAGATATCGCGATCGTGGAAACCATATTTATAATCGCCAATTTCCGGCATGTTCTTTGCCATGTTCATTTCCTCCTCTTACTTGCTTGTGACCGAAGTTTACTTCCCTTCTTCTACGCCGCGTTCGAGCGCCTTCCAGGCAAGTGTCGCACATTTGATGCGTGCCGGGAATTTCGTGACACCCGAGAGTGCCTCGACGTCCCCGAGGTCGAACGATTCGTCGTCATAGTCTTTTCCTTGGACCATGTCCGAAAAGATATCCGCGAGTCGTAAGGCTTCATCGATAGTCTTACCTTTGACGAGTTGCGTCATCATTGAAGCAGACGCCATGCTGATCGAGCAGCCCTCCCCGTCAAATTTCGCATCACGGACGACATCGTCTTCAATCGCGAGCTGGAGACGAATCGTATCGCCGCACGTCGGATTGTTCATGTCGATCGTGACGCCCCCCTCGATCGCACCGCGATTTCGGGGAGTTTTATAATGATCCATGATCACTTGACGATACAAGTGATCGAGATTGTTAAAATCCATGACTGAAATACTCCTTCGTTTGGCGAAGTCCTGTCACGAGTGCGTCAACCTCTTCTTTCGTGTTGTAGAGATAGAAGCTAGCGCGAGCCGTCGAGCTCGCTCCGAGCCAACGCATCAGGGGCTGTGCACAGTGATGACCGGCGCGAACCGCGATTCCCTGCATATCAAGGACGGTTGCGACGTCATGTGCATGGACATCACCGAGATTGAACGTGACGAGCCCAACGCGTTCTTCCGGACCGTAAATCGTTAGTCCGTCGATGTCACGCATTTGTGCCATCGCGTACTGCGCGAGTTCACGTTCGTGTGCTTCGACGTTCTCTAGACCAATCTCTTCTAAGAAATCAATCGCTGCTGATAGACCAACAGCACCTGCGATGATTGGTGTACCGGCTTCGAAACGGTATGGAGACGGTTTGAACGTCGACTCTTCAAGACCGACGTAATCAATCATTTCGCCACCGAATTCGACAGGTTCCATCGCATTGAGTAATGCCTTTTTCCCGTAAAGGACACCGACGCCTGTCGGACCACACATCTTGTGTGCAGAGAAGGCGAGGAAGTCACAGTCGAGATCCGAAACATTAATCCGTTGGTGCGGTGCACTTTGCGCGGCATCGACGACCATGACGGCTCCTCGAGCGTGCGCAAGACGTGCGACTTCTTTGATCGGATTGATCGTACCGAGGACGTTCGAGACATGTGCCATCGCGACGATTTTCGTCCGGTCGGACAGTTGTGCTTCGACCGCTTCGACCGTCACGCGACCATCCGCTGTCAAATCAACGTATTTCAACTTCGCTTTTTTGCGTTTAGCGACTTGTTGCCACGGAATGAGATTCGCATGGTGTTCGAGGTACGTGACGACGATCTCGTCGCCTTCTTCGACATGCTCCATCCCGTAGCTTGACGCGACGATGTTGATCGCCGTCGTCGTGCCGCGGGTAAAGATAATTTCTTCATGGTGTTGCGCCTGGATGAAACGACGAACGTTCTCACGCGCACCTTCGTACGCATCCGTCGCTCGTGTTCCGAGCGTATGGACGCCACGGTGCACATTCGAATGAATCGTCTTATAGTAGTCGTCAATCGCATTGATGACGACGAGCGGCTTCTGCGAAGAGGCCGCACTATCGAGATAGACGAGTTTCCGGTCGTTGACCTGTTGGTCGAGGATCGGAAACTGATTGCGGATGGATGCATCGATTCCCATATTAGTTTACTTTCCCTTCGATGACTTGAACGAGACGTTCTTTCACCGAGTCAATCGCAAGTTCCGAGACGACCGGCTGGAGGAATCCGTGAACGACGAGGCGTTCTGCTTCCTTCCGTGAAAGGCCACGGCTCATCAAGTAGTAGAGTTGTAGTTCATCGACACGACCGACAGATGCCGCGTGTCCTGCCATGACGTCATCCTCATCGATCAAGAGGATTGGGTTCGCATCACCACGTGCCTTTTCAGACAACATGAGGACACGTTCCGTTTGAACGCCGTTTGATTTCGAAGCGCCGTGATGGATCATCGACGTTCCGTTGAAGATCGATGTTGCTGCGTCTTTTTGGACACCGTGGATCAAGATGAAACCTTCTGATCCTTTACCGAAATGATCCGTACGGACGTTGAAGTTTTGTTTTTGCTCTCCACGACCGACCGTAACGGCTTTCGTATCTGAGAACGAATCGTTTCCGATNNCAGGTGTGTTTTTGTTTCTGTAACCGTGTGACCGTCATTCATGTGACCGAGTGCCCATTCGAGCTTTGCGCCTTGTTTGACGACACCGCGACGGTTCATATACGTGATGGCACCTTTAGATAGTGTATCTACACCACCAAAGAGAACTTTTGCGTTGTCTTCGACGAATACTTCTGTGACGACGTTGACGTTATGCGCTTCGTCACCGTAAGAGACGAAGTTTTCGATATACGTCAATTCGCTGTCAGCATCTGCGACAATGATTGCGTGATGGTAAAGGGCAGCGCCTGATTGCTCAAGCGTGTAGATCGCTTGCATTGGTACAGACAGCTTGACGCCTTTTGGTACATAAAGGAACGTACCGCCGTTACGAAGTGCTGCGTTTAATGCCGCAAGACGATCTTCGTTGACTTGAACACCTTCCGTCATGAAGTACTTCTCGACGAGTTCCGGGTGTTGTTTTAATGCGTCTTCGAGCGTCGTGAAGATGACGCCGTTCGACGCTTCACTGTTTTGCGCGTGGACAAGTTGTCCGTTACGTGTGACGAGCATGTGATCACGGTTTTCGCCGATCAATGCTTCGATATCTGAAGAAAGACCAGTGACGGTTTCAAGTTCCGTCGTACCTTCTGTGAAGTTCCAGCCTTCGATCTTGATTTTTTCTACTTTTGGCAATGCGAGCGTTGGGGCAAGATCAAGCGCGTCTTGACGCTTTGCGACCATCCAAGATGGTTCCCCTAAGCGAGTCGCACGTTCTGCCACTGCCTCGCGATTTACTGCAAGATTCAGTTCTACAGTCATCATGCTTCCTCCCTCGTCTTACGCTTTTGTTTCGATTTCGACGTCTTCGATGCCGAGTTCTTTTTTAACCCAGTCATAACCCTCTGCTTCGAGACGGTGTGCGAGTTCTTTACCACCAGACATGACGATTTTTCCGCCCATCATGATGTGGATGAAGTCTGGCTCGATATAGTTCAAGAGACGTTGATAGTGTGTGATGATCAAGCAGCCGAATTCAGGTGAACGCATTTCGTTGACACCTTTCGCAACGACTTTAAGTGCATCGATATCAAGACCTGAATCGATTTCATCGAGAATCGCGATTGCTGGTTTAAGCATCATCATCTGAAGAATTTCGTTACGTTTCTTTTCTCCACCAGAGAAACCTTCGTTGAGGTAACGGTGTGCCATTTCTGAAGGCATCTCGAGAAGTCCCATTTGTGAATCAAGTTCACGGATGAATTTCATGAGTGAGATTTCATCGCCTTCTTCACGACGCGAGTTGATCGCTGAACGAAGGAAGTCTGAGTTCGTAACACCACTGATTTCGCTTGGGTACTGCATTGCGAGGAACATACCTGCTTGTGCGCGTTCATCGACTTCCATGTCGAGGACGTCTTCGCCGTCGAGTGTGACTGAACCAGATGTCACTTCGTACGATGGGTGACCCATCAATGCTGATGCGAGTGTTGATTTACCTGTCCCGTTTGGTCCCATGACCGCGTGGATTTCCCCGCCTTTGATTTCCAAGTTGACGCCTTTCAAGATTTCCTTGCCGTCGATCGCGACGTGTAGATCTTCAATCTTCAAGTGTGAAGCCTTCATGTTAGAATCCCTCCATCTATTCATTTCGTGACTGACGATTCAGAACACGAGCGTTACTAATTTAGTATCATTCTAATCTTAAAGAAACATCGCGTATTATTCAAGCGTCATCGCTCGTTGATTTTTCTCAAAATCATGCGTTTTGTTGAGAATCATTCGAAAGTTTCACCGGTTCCTCGAGTTCCTCGATCGTCGAAGCCCGATGAATCCGTTGTGACAGTAAGAGCAGTGGTATTCCGAATAATGTCAAGCCCGCTAATATCCCGAAAATCGGTAACGGACGGTCCGCTCCATATAAACTTAACAAATGTCCGCCGGCGATCGGACCGATTGATTGTCCGATCGACGTCAAGCCCATCGCCCCGAAATAACTGCCCCGTAATTCTGGTTTTGCGAACCGATCGGTCAAGATATCAGTCATCGTGAACATCATGACTTCGCCGCACGTGAAAATGAACATCGCGACGATCATCAACCAGATCGCGTTCGCATTTCCCATGATGAACAATCCGATCGCAACAGTCGCAATCCCGGTCGTGATCGAGACGAGTGGTGACGTCTTGACACCAAACTTCATGATCGGATACTGCACGATCAAGACGGTGATCGCATTGATCGTGATCAAGATCGCATAAAGTGTCTTCCCGCCTTCAAGGAGTGACGTCTCCGTCAAGAACTGTGGCAAGGTCGAGTTGAACTGGCTGTAGCCAAAGACGCCGAAGATGATGCCGGCAAGTGCCAGTGTAAAGGCGATATCCGTTCGCAACAGACGAACCGTTGCTCCAAACGACACCTTTTTCCCACCATGAGTCTCGGTGATCGGATGGCGTTTGAATAAGATACCAATCATCACCCCGTACACGATATAGACGAACGCCGTGATGTAAAACGTCGCGGACGTGTTCCCTGCACTCAGCAGTAAAGCGATTCCCGGTCCGATCGCTGCTGCGATGTTGATCATCGCGTAACGGATATTGAAGACGAACAACCGGTTCGCTTCATCCGTCGTATCACTGATCAAGGCACGGGCGGACGGTTCAAAAATTGAGCGACAGACCCCGTTCAAGGCACTGAGCGTAAAGAATGCCCAGAACGTCTCGACTTGTGCCAGCGCAATGAAGACGATCGCGAATCCGATCGTTCCGGCAAGCATCATCGCCCGGCGACCATACCGATCCGACAAGGTACCACCGATGAAACTCATAATGAGGCTGGCGATCGCTGAGATACTGAGGACCCAGCCGACATCGACCGGATCAAACTTCAGGACGGTCGTCATGTAGATGGCGAAGAACGGCATCGTGATGAACGTTCCGAGACGCGAGAAAAACGTCCCGAACAAGACCCCGAGTGTCAACGGATGCAGTTGACGAATGCGTTGCATATGATTCCCCCTAACCCCTGTTTCAGACAAATGAAAAGCATCCTTCCATTATATAGGAAGGATGCCGGATTCGGTGAACTTATTTGCTGACTGGAACGACTGCACCTTTGTACTTGTCGAGGATCCAATCTTGGTTTTTCTTTTCGTGCAAGACATCGAGAAGTGTCGTGACACGCTTGTCTTTCTCATCGCCGTCACGTGTGACGATGATGTTGACGTATGGTGAAGACTCATCTTCTGAAGCGATCGCGTCTTTTAACGGGTTCAGACCGTTATCGATCGCATAGTTCGTGTTGATGAGGACGGCGTCGCCTTCATTGTTTTTGTAAGCTTGCGGAAGAAGCGATGCTTCGATGTTCGTTTTGAACTTAAGTTTCTTCGGGTTCTCCGCGATATCGCCGAGTTGTGCATCTGTCGTTTTACCGTCTTTGAGTTTGATCAACCCTTCGTTTTGAAGGAACGTCAAGACACGACCGCGTTCCGCGACGTTTGAGCTCGTTAAGATCGTTGCACCGTTTGGCAACTTATCGAGTGACTTGTATTTCTTCGAGTAGATACCGAGTGGTTCAACATGGACGCCACCTGCGTTCGCGAACTTATACGATTTGTTTTCTTTCTCTTGTTGCTCAAGATACGGTACGTGCTGGAAGTAGTTCGCATCGATTTCTTTTGAAGCGAGCGCTTTGTTCGGAAGTACGTAATCTTGGAACTTCTTGATTTCAAGCTTGTAACCTTTTGCTTCGTATTCTTTTTTAACGTGCTGAAGAATCTCAGCGTGCGGTACGTTTGAAGCACCGATGACAAGTGTTTTGTCGTCGCTGTCTGATCCTGATGATTTTTCGCCACATGCAGCAAGACTAATAGCTAAGACGGATACAGCAGCAGTACCTACGAATTTTTTCCAAGTTTTCATGAATGATTCCTCCAATATGATTAAGTTTCGAATTAACGTTTATCGATCGCACGGATCAGCAAATCACCAATGATTTGGATGACGAAGACGATCGCTAAGATTAAGAGTGTCGCAATGACGATGACATCGTTTTGAGAACGCTGGAATCCTTCGATAAAGGCCATGTCCCCAAGTCCACCTCCGCCGACTACTCCGGCCATTGCCGTATAACCGACAAGTGAGACGAGTGTGACCGTGATACCAGAAACGATGGCAGGCAATGCTTCCGGGATTAAGACTTTATAGATGATTTGGAACTTCGTCGCCCCCATCGATTCAGCTGCCTCGATGACACCTTTATCGACTTCACGTAACGCGAGTTCAACCATCCGACCGTAAAATGGTGCAGCACCGAAAATCAGTGCCGGTAATGCTGCCGTTGGTCCGAGGAACGAACCGACGATCGCTGTCGTAAATGGAATCAATAAGATCAGTAAGATGATGAACGGAATCGAACGGAAGACGTTGACGATCAAGCTCAACACTGAATAGAACGCCCGATTCTTGAACAATAACTCTTCGTTTGTCGCATACAATAGTAAACCAATGATCAAACCGAGAACGAATGTCGAAAACCCAGCGATTGCCGTCATATAGACGGTACTGCCTGTCGCTTCCCACACCATGTCCCAATCTAGGTTGTCAAAGAATGATATCATCGGTGATCCACCTCCACTTCAACATCACTGGCTTGAAGCTTCGTGATGACCGCTTGTGTTGCTTCTGTTTCCCCGATCAACTGAATGAACAGTGTACCGAGTGCCCCTTCCTGTGATTGACCGACGTTTCCGCCGATGATGTTGAACAGGACCGGTGAATCCTTCATGACTTCCGCGAGGATCGGGCTTTCCGCTGTTGATCCGACGAACGTCAACTGAACGATTTTTCCGGTTGGGTACCGTTCGCGTAGTTTCGCGAACGTCAACTCATTTTCCGAAGGCGACGTCAATTGTTTGACGAACTCCTTCGTCATCGCTTGCTTCGGATGACGGAAGACCTCTGTGACCGGTCCTTGCTCGACGATTTTACCGGCTTCCATGACGGCGACCCGGTGACAGATTTTTTGAATGACGTGCATCTCGTGTGTGATCAAGACGATCGTCAGTTTCAGTTTTTCATTGATGTCAACGAGTAACTCAAGGATTGAGTCCGTCGTCTTCGGGTCGAGTGCACTTGTTGCCTCGTCACATAAGAGAACGTCCGGGTTCGATGCCAGTGCCCGAGCGATACCGACACGTTGTTTTTGACCACCCGATAATTGTGACGGATAAGCTTTTTCGCGTCCGTCCAAACCAACGAGTTGGATCAGTTCCGCTACCCGTTCCTTGCGGTGTGCTTTCGGGAAGCCACCGAGCTCGAGTGGGAACATGATGTTCTCTTCAACTGTTCGTGACCAGAGTAAGTTGAAATGCTGGAAGACCATCGAGACATTCTTACGGACGCCTCGTAATTCCTTTGGTTTTAGTGATGTCATCTCAACACCATCGATTTGGATCGAACCACTCGTTGGTGCTTCAAGCATATTCAGCAATCGGATCAAGGTCGATTTCCCTGCTCCGGAATAACCGATTATTCCAAAAATTTCACCGCGCTCGATTGTCAGATCGACATTCGCGACGGCTTCGACCGCTCCGCGCTTTGAGCGATAAATCTTTCCTACGTCTTGTAAACGAATCACAACTGTCCCTCCTAAATAAAAAAGTGCGCGCGTTTTA
>NZ_DFQK01000028.1:92761-121144 GCF_002377745.1 Exiguobacterium sp. UBA3491 | reverse complement strand
GGGTTTCATCGGGCCAGTCCCTCCACCACTCTCGATAAGAGTTTCGGTATTAAGTTTGTAGAATATATTCTGAATATTAGCAGGGGTTATTTTTGTTGTCAAACAGTTTTTTCAGAAACTTTTTCGAGGAACGTGAAAGCACGCGTTAAGTCTTCTTTCAAATCTTCCGCGTCTTCAAGTCCAACTGAAATCCGGACGAGACCGTCTGTGATGCCGAGTTCTGCCCGACGTTCTGCTGGGATCGACGCGTGCGTCATCCGTGCCGGAACGGAAATCAGACTCTCGACGGCACCAAGACTCTCAGCAAGTGTGAAGAAGTGTGTCGCCTCGACGAGTTTTTCTGCATTCGCTGCTGAACCAACATCAAAGCTGATCATCCCACCAAACCCAGTCGCTTGTTTCGCTTGGATGTCGTGACCAGGATGCGATGCCAGTCCCGGGTAGAAGATGTTCGAGACAATATCTTGCGCTTGTAGGAACGCAACGAGATCATGGGCTGTCTCTTCGATCGCATCCATCCGGATACCGAGTGTACGAAGACCACGGACGAGCAAGAAGCTGTCTTGCGGTCCAAGTACGCCGCCTGTCGAGTTTTGGATGAAGTGAAGCTCTTCGCCGAGCGCATCATCTTTGACGACGACAAGTCCAGCGACGACGTCCGAGTGTCCGCCGATGTATTTTGTTGCACTGTGCAAGACGATGTCTGCACCAAGCGCGAGTGGTTGTTGATGATATGGAGTCGCGAACGTGTTGTCGACGACGAGTTTAAGATCGTGACGTTTGGCAATCGTTGCGATCGCTGCGATGTCCGTTACTTTCAACAACGGGTTCGTCGGTGTTTCGACGTAGACGATCTTCGTGTTGTCTTGGATCGCTGCTTCCGTCGCTGCAAGGTCCGTCGTATCGACGAATGTCACTTGGATGTTGAACTTTGGTAAGACGCGTTGCATCAAGCGGAACGTACCACCGTAGACGTCATCCGTCATGACGATGTGGTCGCCAGACTCAAGCAAGTGGAAGACGGCATGGATCGCTGCCATCCCAGAACCGAAGGCAAAACCACGTGCGCCGCCCTCGAGATCCGCAATCAATCGTTCGATGCTCGTCCGTGTCGGGTTCGCTGTCCGTGAGTATTCGTATCCGTCCTTAAGTTGACCGATTTTATCCTGCTTGTATGTGCTTGTTTGATAGATCGGAGGTGTGACGGCTCCTGTTGCCCGGTCGACACCTGTTCCTCCATGAATCAATGCTGTCTTCTTACGCATGAGTTTCGTCCACCTTTTCAAAGATTTGTTGACTTAAGTAGCGTTCGGCACTGTCTGCGAAGACGGTGACGATCGTACTGCCGGGGTGACGCTTCGCGATATCAAGCGCAGCAACGAGCGCTGCACCTGCTGAACTACCAACGAGTAATCCTTCGCGAGCAGCGAGTGTATGAACCGCGTCAAATGCATCGCGGTCAGAAATCGTATGAATCTCGTCGACGAGTTCACGCGGAACGAGACTTGGCCATTTCGCTGTTCCGATGCCTTCTGTCTTATGCGGACCGGCTGGACCACCATTTAAGACGGAGCCTTCCGGTTCGACGATCGCTGCTTTTGTACCGAGACGTTGTTTTAAGAAGTCCGCTGTTCCGGCGAACGTACCACCTGAACCACAACCGGCAACGAACCAGTCGATGTGCGGCAAGTCCGCAATCAGCTCAGGACCGAGTGTCCGCTGATACGTGACTGGGTTCTCTTCGTTTTCGAATTGTAACGGAACGTAACTGTTCGGAATTTCCTGACCGAGTTCTTTTGCCCGGTCGATCGCCCCTTGCATATCGAGTTCAGTCGGCGTGTTGACGACGGTTGCGCCGAGTGCCCGCATCAACGTCTGTTTTTCCTGACTGAATTTTTCCGGAACGACACAGATGACTTGAAGATCATATTTTTTAGCGGCAAGCGCCAAGCCGATGCCGGTATTCCCGGCTGTCGGCTCGATGATCGTACCGCCTGGTGTCACATGTCCGTTTTCGATTGCTGCATCAACGAGTTGAATGCCAAGGCGGTCTTTGACGCTGCCCCCAGGGTTCATCCATTCGAGCTTCGCCAAAATGCGCGTACCAGCAGGCAAATCGAATGAAGTGATCTCGTAGAGTGGTGTGTTTCCGACGAGGTCGCGGACGTTGTTCGCGATCATCCGAAGACGATGTCCCATTCATCACGACCGGCAAGCATTTTCTCGGCATAGTGCTTCGCTCCTTTGAGGTCATGTGCGCTCGCAAATCCACATTGGACTTCGTTTTGCGCTGGAATCTCTTCTGCTGCAAGGACGTCTTTCAACGTCTTCTCAACGAGTTCGCTCATTTTTTCGACAGAGTCGAAGTTCATCATCGCCATGTAGAAACCTGTTTGGCATCCCATCGGCGAGACATCGATGACATCATCCGAGTAGTTGCGGATGTTTTCAGCAAGTAAGTGCTCGAGTGTGTGCATCGCACGCATCGGCATTTGCTCAACGTTTGGTTGTGTGAAACGGATATCGTATTTGACGACTTGGTCGACTTTACCTTCTTTATAACCCGCGACGCGGATATAGGGTGCTTTGACTTTCGTATGATCCAGGTTAAAGCTTTCGACGTTCATTTTTTGAAGTGCCATGATTTATTCCCCCATTTTCTCGGCTTCTACGAGCCAGACGAAGTGATTGTATTGTATAAATTTAACAGTGAACCCGCGTGATGTAAACAATTCTTCCATGACTGGAATCAACGGGTAGAATTCGCGTTCGAGATCTTCCGCTAACGCGTCGAACCCTTGAGCACGTGCTTCACGGATCGTTTGCTGGCGTGCTTCTTCTGAGACGAACATCGTATCCGCGTAGACGATTTTTCCGTCTGCCGGTAAATGTGATGCCATCAGTTCGATTGCTTCCCCCTTTTCCTCATCTGTTAGATGATGAAACGCATACGTCGAAACGAAACTGCGTGCTTCCTTCGCTTCGAACGAGAGGAAGTGACCATCCTGTACATCTAGCGACGGAATCTTTTCCGTCAGGATTGCCCGCATCTCCGGACTTGGTTCGACGGCGAGTACGGCGTCGTGACGTGCCAGAAGACGTTGTGTCAGGTTCCCTGTGCCTGCTCCGAATTCAATGACCGGCGACTGCGCTTTATCCGCTACTGTATCCAAAATCTCATCGTATCGACGAAAAACCTCTTTATATTCCGGATCGTGTCCGGTTACTGTCTCGTCATACGTCGATGCCCATTCTGTGAAAACATCCATAAAACGTACTGTCATGCCTTGTCGTCCTCCATCTCACCAGTTAATTCCGAGTAATCGGATATGAATTAAAGTAATTTTCCATATTCGCATTGTAGCAAGGAGATTCTATCCTGGCAAGCGACCGGCTCGAAAAACTTCCAGAAAACAAAAAAAGGCGTTGCCGGCGAACCGACAACACGAATAATGTGGTTAGAAATGCTACGAAGGAAAACCCAGCTCCATTCGGAATTGTTCGCTCTTCCGCGTGGAGGACGGCGCCTGTTCGACATGATCGCCAGCTTACGTTCACTTCCTGATCGGTCCTTTCGATCCACCACCCGTTCATTGCACCGCTTCGTCTTTGGGGGACGACTTAAGGGGAAACAATACACCGGCTTAGGATGGGAGAAAGGGTTCAGGACTTGAATCGTATTGAACGATCATCTCTGCTAGACTTCCTATAATGCATTTCTAGAAGTTGTTATGAATATACCATTCATATTTCGGCGTTGTCAACGGATTATTGTAAATATTCCGACAATTTAATAAAAAGAAAAATCCAGTCGGACTTTTCTTACCGTTCTTGACAGAAAGCAAAGACGTTTTGGACGGACTGGAAGGCATAAAGTCGCTCTACGACTTGATTTTCTTCAATTCGCAACAACGCAGGAACACTCATGACATGGGCTTCTTCTAAGAAATCCGGAATGAAATTCCCGTTCGCCTTCTGAATCGATTGACCTGATTCCGTCGCTTCGACGATATCGAGCATACGTTCTGCGATGGCGCATGTCCCGCACATCGGTGCATAGACATACAATAGCCCGTTTTCCGGGACGGTCGTGACCTCTTGCATGACGGTCGCTCCTTTCTTCGTGGTATCTGTCGTCAGTATACAAAAAAAAGAGAGCGGACGAAACGCAAGCGCCTCGTTCACTCTCTTTTCGTTAAGTATTACTCGTTGATCATCGATTTGTACGCTGCAGCGTCCATCAATGCCTCGACTTGTGAAGCATCTTCGATTTCGATGTCGACCATCCAAGCACCTTCGAATGGTGACTCGTTGACGAGTTCTGGGGAATCCGAAAGGTTTTCGTTGATGGCAACGACTTTACCAGAGATCGGTGCGTATAATTCCGAGACTGTCTTGACCGACTCGACTGAACCGAATGGCTCGTTTGCTGAGATCGTATCCCCGACTTCAGGCAATTCGACGAAGACGATATCCCCGAGTTCGTGTTGCGCGAAATCCGTGATTCCGATGCGCGCCTTGTTTCCTGATACTTCGACCCATTCATGTTCTTCCGAATAGCGTAAGTTGTCTTTTACTTGACTCATTTCCGATTCCCCCTGTGGACTAATTTGGACTAACGTGTTCAGTATACCAAAATCGACTCTGAACTTAATACCATTTTCCTTGATACATTTCTTCCTTGAAACCGATCGTAACGTCTTTCCCGTCCGTGACGATCGGACGCTTCAGCAACATGCCGTCACTTGCGAGCAACTTGTATTGCTCGTCTTCCGATAACTCTGGAAGTTTATCCTTGATTCCTTGCGAACGGTACGATTGACCACTCGTGTTGAAGAATTTCTTCAACGGCTCCCCACTTTTTTGGTGGAGTTCCTGAATCGTCGTTGCAGATGGTGTCTCCTCGACGATATGTTTGTAATCGACTTCGACACCGTGTTGTTCGAGTGCTTTTTTCGCTTTGACGCACGTACTACATTTCGGGTAGCCGTACATCGTGACTGTTGTTGTCATGTTCATCACCTCACCTTCAAGAGTAGCAGATGGATCACTTCTGCTTCAAGCGTGCGAGCGCCCCGTCGATTTGATCTTGATGATGGGCGTCATGGGCAACGAACGATTCGACGAATTCTTGCGGTCGAAAATTCTCATAGGTCGCCGCAAATTCCTCATCAGACAGACGATCGAGGTGATTGACGATGTCACTCCGGACGCTGATCGCTTTTTTTAACAAAGCAAGCGGATCGATATGATGCGCATATTCGACCGCCAGTCGATTGAACTGATCAAAATCCGTCTCGACCAGTGTCAGCGGTTCATCCGGTAACTTCGAGATGGCATGATCGTAATAAAACCGGTCCCATAAATAGAGGTGGCTGACGCATTCCAGGACAGTCCACTTGTTAAGGGCAAGCGGCAGATCCCATTCTTCCGGCGACAAACGTTCAAGGGATTGATAGTAGGCAATCGCAAATTGCAGTTCAACCAATTCTTGGCGCATCTCGTTTTCCTCCTCCAACCAAAAACTTCGCCTTTACAGAGATTTTCCCTGCAAAGGCGAAGCGGTAAACCTGACTTAGACCGTATATTTGTTTGACTCGATGAGGCGTTTTGCGATGTCGCGTTTCGTACCGATGACGTTGATCGGCTGGTAACGGCTGAATTTTTTCAGCGCCGAGAGCAACATCCGGAGTTCGTCGCCGCTTGCTGCCGCGTAGAGTGTCTCTTTCGCATCACGCTCGACAGCTTCGAACGCTTGTTGTGCGAAGACTTCCGTGTAACGGACTTTCAGTTCGCTCTTCTCGATTCCTTTGTCGGCAATCGCTTTGTCCGTCCGGACGATTGCTGACTCCAGCGCATAGATCGCACTCATGATGTCGGCTGTATTCGCTAAGATCTCTTGCTCGCCTTGGAGTTTGTCCTGGTATTTCTGGACCGCTGTTCCGGCAGTCAACAAGAAGATTTTCTTCATCATCGCCAGTAAATGACGTTCGCGATCAAGTGGTGCTGTTCCGATTTCTGTCGGCATGAAGCTCATCACTTCTTGTTGCAGACGCTGTGCTTCCGCAAGCAACGGCAACTCGCCTTTCATCGCTTTCTTCAGAAGTGTTCCCGGGACGAGCAGACGGTTGATCTCGTTCGTTCCTTCGAAGATCCGGTTAATCCGTGAATCACGGTACATGTTCTCGACTTCATATTCTGCCATGAAGCCATAACCACCGTGGATCTGGACCGCTTCATCGATGACATAATCAAATGTTTCCGAAGCGAAGACTTTATTCATTGAGCATTCGATTGCGTACTCCGCGATTGCATCGGCGATTTTCTTACCGTCCTTGCTTTCTTCTTCTGACAACTGATCGAGGCTGTCTTGGAACAGACCACCCGTCCGGTAGACCGAACTTTCCATCGCATACGTCTGTGCTGCCATCGTCGCGAGTTTTTCTTGAATCAATGGGAACGAGCTGATCGGTGTCTTGAACTGTTTCCGTTCGTTCGAGTACTGGACTGCGAGATCAATCGCCCGTTTTGATGAACCGACAGCACCGACAGCTAATTTGTAACGACCGACGTTCAAGATGTTGAAGGCGATGACGTGACCGCGTCCGATCTCACCAAGAACGTTATCGACTGGTACTTCTGCATCTTGTAAGATCAACGTCCGTGTCGATGATCCTTTGATTCCCATCTTCTGTTCCTCGACGCCTGTCGAGACGCCTGGATACGATCCTTCGACGAGGAAGGCTGTGAACTTGTCGCCGTCGATTTTTGCGTAGACGACGAACAAGCTTGCGAAACCAGCGTTCGTGATCCATTGTTTTTCACCGTTTAGGATGTAGTGCGTACCGGCTTCATTCAAGACAGCTGTCGTTTTAGCACCGAGAGCGTCTGAACCAGAGCCTGGCTCTGTCAATGCGTACGAAGCGATCCACTCCCCTGAAGCGAGTTTCGGCAAGTATTTCTGCTTTTGCTCTTCGTTACCGAAGAAGACGATCGGCAACGAACCGATTCCGACGTGTGCGCCGTAGCTGAGGGCGAATGAACGGCCACGTGCGAATTTTTCCGTAATGATTGAAGACGAAATCTTATCCATCTGATAGCCGCCGTATGCTTCCGGAACGTCTGCGCCGAGTAGACCAAGCTCGCCTGCTTCACGGAGGAGACCGACTGATAATTCGAACTCGTGTTTTTCGATTCGATCAAGGACTGGAACGACACGATCTTCGACGAACTTCGCTGTCATGTCACCGACCATTTTGTGTTCTTCCGAGAAATCCTCTGGTGTGAAGAGACGTTCTGGTGCTAACTCATCTAATACGAAACTGCCACCTTTGATTAATTCGTTTGTCGTTTGGCTCATTGTCCTGTTCCTCCTTCAACTAGTTCGAATACGCCTGCTGCGCCCATTCCGCCACCGATACACATCGAGACGACACCATACTGGACATTCCGGCGTTTCATTTCATGCAAGAGCGTTAATGTCAATTTCGTTCCTGTACAACCGAGGGGGTGACCGAGGGCGATCGCTCCACCGTTGACGTTGACGATGTCTTCGTTTAATCCAAGCTCACGGATGACACCGAGCGACTGCGAAGCGAACGCTTCGTTCAACTCAATCAAACCAACGTCCTCAAGCGTGATGCCTGCGAGTTCGAGTGCCTTTGGAATCGCGACGACCGGTCCGATACCCATGACTTCCGGACGGACACCACCGACAGCGAACGATTTGAACTTACCGAGAATCGGTAACCCTTGGCGTTCTGCCTCTTCCCGTTCCATGACGAGGACGGCAGCCGCACCGTCTGACGTCTGTGAAGAATTCCCTGCTGTGACGCTACCGCCGAGGCGGAACGCTGGGCGAAGTTTTGCAAGACCTTCAGGTGACGAATCTGGGCGAACGCCTTCATCGTGCTCGACGACGAATGTCTTCTCTTCGATTTTCAGTTCATCATTGACGAATTGTTCCGTCACCGTTACCGGGACGATTTCGTCAACAAACTTACCAGCTGCGATTGCTGCTGCTGCCTTTTGGTGACTCTTCAGGGCAAAGGCATCTTGATCTTCTCGTGAGACATTGTAGGTCGCAGCGACTTGCTCCGCTGTATGCCCCATGCTCATGTAGTACTCTGGTGCCGTGTCGACGATCGACGGATTAGGTCGAACGACGTGACCTGGCATCGGGACTTGACTCATCGATTCGAGTCCACCGGCGACGACAGCGGTTGCTTGCCCCGTCATGATCTTCATTGCCGCGTCAGCGATCGATTGTAATCCACTTGAGCAATACCGGTTGATCGTGATCGCCGGTACCTCATGGGATAATCCACCGAGGACTGAAGCATAGCGAGCGATGTTCATCCCCTGCTCTGCTTCCGGTAAGGCACATCCGAGGATGACGTCATCGACCGCTCCCGTGTAGCCGGACCGTTTCAACGTTTCCTGGATGGCGATGCCTGCTAATTCATCTGAGCGCATCGATTTGAATGCGCCCTTTTTTGCTTTTCCGACCGGTGTTCGTGCACCGGCGACGATTACTGCTTCCTTCATCCGAATCCCCCCAGTCCTCAGTTACGAAGCGGCTTGCCTTTGACGAGCATATGCTGCATCCGTTGTTGTGTCTTCATCTCACCGATCAGGCTCAAGAATGCTTCCCGTTCGATGTCGAGCATATATTGTTCATCGACGTGGCTACCGAAGGCGACGTTCCCACCGGCGATGACGTGTGCGAGTTTACTGGCGATTTTTAAGTCATGCTCCGAGATATACCCGCCGTAGAACATTTCGCGTGTTGCGAGTTCAAGCGTCGCTTTCCCCGCACGACCGACGACTGGAATCTTCGCTTTCGCGGGTGCCGTATAGCCAGTCCGGTCCAGTTCAAGGACGAGTTGTTTCGCATCATACGTCAAGTGATCCCGGTTCATCGAGATCTGATCAACGGAGCGAACATATCCGAGTTCGCGTGCTTCAAAGGCTGATTTTGAGACTTTTGCCATCGCGACGTTCTCGAACGTTTTTTGCGCTGCTTTCTCGATGTTGACGAGTCCGTCCGGTGTGTTTTCTAGCAGTCGACGGTACGTGTTGACGTTTCCGCCACCTCCCGGAATCAGACCGACACCGACTTCGACGAGACCCATGTACGTTTCAAGACCAGCTTGCAGACGAGCTGCCGGAAGCGAGATCTCTGTACCGCCACCAAGCGTCATTCCTTGTGGTGCAGCGACGATCGGACGCGATGCGTAACGAATCTTTTGAATCGATTGTTGGAACTTGTTGATGATCCAGTCGAGTTCGAACCAGTTCTCATCTTCCGCTTCCATCAGCATCATCGCTAGGTTCGCACCGACACAGAAGTTCTTGCCATCGTTCGCGATGACGAGACCACGGTGGTTTTTCTCAACGAGATCGACTGACTGTTCGATCATCTGCATGATGTCGACACCGATTGCATTGCTCTTCGATGTGAACTCAAGGACTGCGACATCGTCACCGATATCAAGCAAACGTGCCCCATTGTTCTCAAGGAGAACACCGTTTGACTTCCGGACATCACGGAGGCGGATTTCCTTCGGATTGACCGTTGCTCCGACGTAGTCTTGTGTCGTTGCGTCATAATGACGACCGGACGCATCATAGAAACTCGTTTTTCCTGCTGCGAGCATCTCATCGACCCATGCTGGTACCGCGTAACCGTCTTGTTTCATCTTCGCGACCGTTTTCTCGACACCAAGTGCGTCCCATGTCTCGAACGGTCCCATCTTCCAACCAAAGCCCCATTTCATCGCTTCATCGATCGCTTTGATGTCATCTGCGATTTCTCCAGTCAGCTGAGCCGAGTAGAGCAATGTTTTCGCGTGGATCGGCCAGAGTAAGGCACCGACACGATCTTGTGCGAAGACGACGGCTTTCAGTTTGTTTTTTGCGCCCGGAAGTGCTTTAGCGTGTCCAATCGACGCTTCAGTAAGCGCTTTCTTTTCAACGTACTCGAATGTCTCGAGATCAAGTTCAAGGATCTGTTTTCCGACTTTCTTGTAGAACCCTTGACCCGTCTTCGCACCGAGTGCTCCTTGTTCGACAAGGCGACGCATCTCAGTCGGAACCGCAAACGTCTCCTTCTCTTCGCCTTCCGGCAACAAGTCATAGACGTTGTTCGCAACATGGACGAACGTGTCGATGCCGACGACGTCGAGTGTGCGGAACGTCGCTGACCCTGGGCGACCAAGCAGTGGACCTGTGACCGAATCGACCTCCCCGATCGAATAGCCACCTTTTTTCATCTCATCCATCGTCACGAGGAGACCGTATGTCCCGATTCGGTTGCCGATGAAGTTCGGTGTATCCTTCGCGATGACGACACCTTTCCCGAGTCGTTCTTCTGCGAATTGTTTCATGAAGTCAACGACACGTGGATCCGTGTCTGACGTCGGAATCAACTCGAGTAACTTCAGATAACGTGGTGGGTTAAAGAAGTGTGTCCCGAGGAAACGACGGTTGAATGATTCGGAGCGTCCTTCACGCATCGCTTCAATTGAAATTCCTGATGTGTTCGAGCTGACGATCGCGTCTTCCCGAATGAACGGTTCGATCGTTTTAAACAATTGCTGTTTGACGTCGAGTCGTTCGACGACGACTTCGACAATCCAGTCTGCTTCCTTCAGACGTTCTAAGTCGTCTTCTAAGTTTCCGACCTCGATGAAGTCGATCAATTTTTTCGACGCGAGTGGTGCTGGATTTTGTTTCAAGAGTTTTTCGCGGTTATCGCGCGCGATGCGGGAGCGGACGCGCGGATCACTCAGCGTCAAGCCCTGCTTCTCTTCTTGTGCCGTAAGTTCTTTTGGTACGATATCAAGCATCAATGTCCGTATGCCAGCATTCGCAAGATGTGCCGCGATGCCTGCACCCATCACCCCTGAACCGATGATGACGGCGAATTGGATGTGTTTCGTCAACTGGATTGTGGTCGGCTGACCGATTTGACTCGCCATGATATACCCCCTGATTTTAAATTGAATGAACAACCATTCATTATACTGACAAAAAAAGAAGCCGAACGACTTTGGTGTGCTTCTTCTACATCTTCATCATAAATGAATAATGATTCAGTAGCAATAAAAAATCAGTCAATGGACAAATTTTCCTGTTAGACTGATAAAAAGGAGTGGTTGAAAATGAGTCAAACCGAGCATGTATGGAATCAAAAAGCCGCCGACTGGGCGGATCGCGCTGACGATATGTGGACGAACGGCAGTCGCAAAACCGTTTTACCGTTCTTACGAAAAATGATCACCGGTGGTCGGTTGCTTGATCTCGGTTGCGGTGATGGGGCAGCCTGTCGACTACTCACACCGGACTTTCAGACAGTCGGACTCGATCTCTCAGACGAAATGATTCGAATCGCGCGTCAGAAATCACCCGAGCAGACGTTCATCGTCGGGACGAGCGAAGCGTTACCGTTCGCTGATCATGCATTTGACGTCGTTCTTGCCGTCAACTCACTCGAATGGTCGACACGTCCCGTTCAAGTACTGCAAGAAATCGAACGCGTTGCCCCACTTGTCGTCATCAGTCTACTTGGTCCGACAGCCGCTCCGCGTCAACTTGCTTATCGTCGTCTGTACGGTGAAGAAGTCGCGATGGGAAATACGATGATGCCGTGGGAATTGCTGCAGCTAGCAAAAGAGCGCGGCTGGACGTTGCTTGATGAAGCGATCATTCAAAAAGAAGGAGCCGTCATGACGGGGCATCGGTTACTGGATCAAGCCCATGCTTTCTCGTGTTTATTTGCTTTTCAGACGACGGCTGTGAGGGAGCGATAAATATGTCACACAGTACCTTTTATACGTCTATATTAATAGCTTTATGTATTGTTTTTTTATTTTACATTGATGCTCTCGATGTTCTAGAAAGATGGCAATTCTTTCTACTCTTTATTGGTCTCTTATTCTGTATACAGGCATTGGGGGACCGTTTATTTCGACGTTATCGGGAGAAACGTTTCCAACCACAAACTACTGTCTTCTTAATGATTGGTTTATTTGCTGGGATGGTGTTTCTAGGTAATATCATTTGGCCATGATGCGAAATGATCGATGTAACGCACTATTCACCTCACTGTCTTCTCACCCGCTTTCCTCAGGCGAGACACAAGCCAGTCTTCCTCATCCTTCGGATAACGAATCCGGGTCTTGTTTGTCTCTGACAGTGCGAGATGAAACGTCGCACTTTTTCCTGTAGGAGTCGGGTGAAGACATGTGAGGAGGACGCACTCATTTATTATCCAAAGAACTCAAAAGCGATCGATTCCATTGACGGAAATCGATCGCTTTTGAGTTTAGTTCATTCAGGACGAACCGGGCATCTTCGACTCCTACAGGAAAAGGAAGCATGAACCATGCTTCCGTCAGGGAAGAGGAAGACACGGCAAATCGCATGGAATGCGAAATGCCGCGGCTTACTTCCCGCCTGAGGAAAGAGAAGATGCTGGGAACGTCCGGTATACTTTGCTTCATCCTCCATGCGTTCGCTGATGTACCTGTCGCAACCACTCTTCAACCAAGACAAGACCCGATTGCTCTTCCCATTTCAGTCGGAAATAGAGTGTCTGTAGCATCTGTTTGACGTTACGATACGTCGTCCACTCCGCATCTCCCCACGTCACGTCACTCTCAAGCCACGTCTTCACCTTCTGTTCGATTCGTTGCAATAAGATATCTTCTGACAGTCCATGACGACAAGCTTGTAACCACGCCGTTACCATCCGGTCCGCTTCTTCATCGACATAGAGATAATCGGACCGCGTCAACTGACGAATCATCGCATCAATCGCTCCGATTTCCTCCTGCGGACGACTGGCTGGATGCGTAAACCAGACCGCATAAACATCGGAGATATGCGCCATGCTATGTGCCCATCCCATTCCATCAATGAATCCACGGACATCCTTTTCTTGCTCTAGGTACGTTTGCAAGTACGTCGACAGCCGATACAACTGTTCTTGATTCAGTATACGCCGAGTTTTATCCATCACTAACAGCTCAGCGAGTGCTAATGCTGAAAATGATCGCGTCAGAACAGCTGTTGTGTCCGCTGTTCCCATTCTATACATCAATCCATGCCCACTTAAAATAAAATCGAAAATTCGATTGGTGTCTTCTATCGTAAAGGACTCTGATGCGATGTAGGTCGCTAACTGCGGATAGACCAATCCATCCCGCAACTCAGAATTCGTCGAACCGATGTGTAGAAGCAACTCATCGAGTAACGCAGGTGTTACACTCGCGTCTTGTTGTAGCAGTTCCTTGAATTCTTGTTCTGTGCGTGCCATTCTGTCCTCTCCTCCCTGAATCAAAAAAAGGCGATGCAGCATTGCATCGCCTTCTCTTCTTATCCTTTGACCATTCCTTTGAGAACGAAGGCAACGTTTGCCGGTCGTTCTGCTAAACGGCGCATGAAGTAACCATACCAGTCACGTCCATAAGGGACATAGACACGGACTTTATAGCCTTGTTTGACGAGTTCGAGTTGACGCTCAACCCGGATGCCGAATAACATCTGGAATTCGAACTGGTCTTTTTCAATCCCGTTTTCTTTAGCGTAACGGATGATTTGCTCGATCATCGCATCGTCATGTGTTGCGACGGCAGCATAGTTTCCGAGTGATAATTGTAACTTCACGAGCTTGATGTAGTTGTGATCGACATCTTCTTTTTCTGGGAACGCCACCGTTGCCGGCTCTTTATATGCCCCTTTAACGATCCGGAGATTCGTCTCGAAGCGTCCGACACGTTTGATATCATCTTCCGACCGGTAAAGGTATGACTGGATGACCGTACCGATGTTATCGAAAGATTGGCGCAATTCTTCAAACAATTGAATCGTCTTTTCACAACGTGGCTCGTCTTCCATATCAATCGTGACGAAGACACCGAGTTCTTTCGCCCGCGTTAAGATCCGTTCCATGTTCGAGCGAATCAAGTCGTCCGAGATATCGAGTCCGAGTGATGTCAGTTTCAACGAGAGTTGCGAGTCTAATTTTTCTTCCGCAATCATCTCAACCGCACGAATACATTCTTGTGTCATCATCTCTGCTTCCGCTACCGTCGAGATGAACTCCCCTAAATGGTCCATCGTGACGCATAATCCTTTTGCGTTCAATTCCTGGATCGCCCGTTTTGATGCTTCCAATGAATCCCCTGCCACGAAGCGACTTGCTCCGAATTTAAGCCCGTATCGCTTGGCGAGACCGTTCAATGTCTTGTTTTGCGATAAGAAGATAAAACCATCCCGTAGTACTTTTTCCATCACTCATGATTCCCCCTAAATAAATGCTAGGCTGTTTTACCGTATCGGTTCACATCTCTGCCTTTATATTATGACATAAAGCGCTTACATACGCTCTTTCTTTTGTTTGTTTTTGAAAATCCGTTGAGCGACAAGTCCTACGGCAAAGAATAAGACATACAGACCGATCGCGAGGAAGAACTGCCATGAGAACGGATCGCGTAGGCTTGAGCCGATATTGTTGTAAACGAACGCACCGGGAATGATCCCGATATAGTTCGCGATGGCGAACTGTTTAAAGCGGATTTTTGATAATCCGGACGCGTAGCTGATCGCGTCAAACGGAAACAACGGAATCAACCGAACGATCAAGACGACGAGAAAGCCGTTCGTCGCAATCCGTTCATCAAGCACGTTCAACTTCCCTTTCCCGATCAATTTTTCGACCCCACGGCGACCGAGCAACCGGGCGATCCAAAAGCTGAGCAATCCACCGGTACCGGCACCAATGACGTCGAGTAGTGTTCCGAGCCACGGACCATACGTATAACCGCCAAAAACGGTCAAAAGACTCGCCGGGAAAAAGACGAGCG
This sequence comes from Exiguobacterium sp. UBA3491, assembly GCF_002377745.1. NCBI lineage: Bacteria > Bacillati > Bacillota > Bacilli > Caryophanales > Exiguobacterium > Exiguobacterium sp. UBA3491. The sequence goes on along the minus strand of NZ_DFQK01000028.1, from coordinate 106,274 downwards.
GTCGAACGGTATAGGCGAGGACATAAAGCACCATCCCGGTGAGACCTTGATCCCGTACCCAGTCCGATAATGCCTGAATGTCGAATTGCTCCAGCATTCCAGACATCCGGAAGTACAGGAGCAATCCAAGACCAAACATAAAATACAGCGTGATCGGGAGCCAGTCCCGGAGCCGTAATTTCTTCATGACATCGTCGCTGGAGCAACGTAGTAGAAAATCGACAGGAAGATCAACACACTACCAGCAAGGACGAACAGATGCCAAATCGCGTGGTTGTACGGCAAGCGTGCCCAGACGTAGAAGATGACGCCGAGCGAGTATGCAAGGCCGCCACCGAGGAGCAGTAAGAATCCTTGTAATCCAAGTGCTTCATAGATCGGCTTGATCGCAAACAGACAACACCAGCCGAGGATCAGATAAGACGCATTCGAGATCCAGACATATTTACCGGTCGAATAAAGCTTCCAGATGATGCCGAGCGTTCCGACACCCCAGACGATTCCGAGCAATGTCCAGCCGAGCGGACCACGGAGTGTGATTAAAGCGAACGGTGTATAACTACCGGCAATCAACAAATAGATGCCAGCATGATCTAAAATTTGTAGAACCTTGTTTGCTTTCGTATGCATCAGCGAATGCATCAAGGTCGAGAACAGATAAAGGAGAATCATCGTTGCCCCGAAGATACTGACAGCAGTGACGTTCCAAGCGCTGCCGGATTTCGTCGCCTGCAGGATCAACATCACGAGCGCGACGATACTGAAAATGACACCCAATCCGTGTGTAATGGCACTGGCGATCTCCTCTTTCAAGGAGTCACCTTTTGCGAGTAGCTCTTCGATCGTTTCCTTCGATTGTTGCTTGATCGTTTGCTTAAGTTCTTTTTTGGTAACCAACCGAACACCTACTTTCTAATGACACAAGACTAACACTTTGATTATACGCTCTGAAGCGACAGCGTGCCTATCGAAAGATTCTGTCGATTTGATGACAACCGTCATCTGTTTGTCTTTTCCCGCTTATACAAAAATCCACACCGCCTTTGCGATGTGGATGTCGTTTACCATTGTTCAATATCCGGGCGATCCTTGAACGTCGATTTTGTACCGTGACGTTCGTTAAGGACGGCTTCGACTTCTTTGAATGAGACACCGCGCTCAGCGAGCAAGACCGTTAAGTGATACAACAAGTCTGCTGTCTCTTCTGCTAACGTATCGTTACCAGCGAGAACGACTTCAAATGCCTCTTCGCCGAACTTCTTCGCGATCTTCTCATATCCAGAAGCAATCAAATAGTTCGTATAGGATTCTGCTTCTTTCGCGTCAATCTTCGCTTTGACCGTCTGTTCCAGTTCGTATAACATCGGGCACCTCCACTTCCGTATAGAAACAACTACGATTTCCTGTATGGCATGTCGGACCATTCGCTTTGACCGTGATCAAGAGACTATCTTGATCACAGTCAATCCACATCCGTTTGAGTTCAAGCGTGTTCCCGCTCGTCTCCCCTTTCGTCCAGAGACGATTCTTCGTCCGCGAGAAGAAGGTGACAAGACCGGTCGCAAGCGTCTTATCATAAGCGGCTTGGTCCATGAAGCCGACCATCAAGACATCGTTCGTCTGCTCGTCGACGACGACGGCAGCGACAAGTCCTTTCGAAAAATTTAATGTCGTCATCGGACTTCGACTCCCCGTTCTTTGAGGTAGGCTTTCGTTTCCGGCATCGTGTATGTCGCTTCATGGAAGATTGAAGCAGCAAGAGCCGCGTCAGCGCCTGCCTCTAGTCCTTCCGCTAAGTGATCGAGCGTTCCGACCCCACCGGAAGCAATGATCGGCACGTTGACGACTTCACGCAGACGACGGATCAAGGCGAGATCATAGCCGTCTTTTGTTCCGTCAGCGTCCATTGAAGTGACGAGTAATTCACCGGCACCCAGGGCAACGGCTTCCTGCGCCCACTCGATCGCGTCACGTCCGACCGGTTGTGTTCCACCGTGTGAGAAGACACCCCACGAGTCGCCGGTCTGTTTCGCATCGATTGCGACGACTGTCGCTTGGACACCGAACAGGCGGCTGACTTCTTGAATCAGTTGTGGATTTTGAAGCGCCGACGAGTTGAGTGAGACTTTGTCAGCACCGGCACGAATCAAGCGTTTCGCGTCTTCAATCGTCTTGATTCCGCCACCGACCGTAAACGGCATGTAGATGACTTCTGCGACGCGTTCGACGATATCAAGCATCGTCTCGCGCCCTTCTTGCGTTGCTGAGATATCGAGCAGGACGAGTTCGTCCGCCCCTTGCTCGTAATAGTATTTCGCGACGGCGACCGGGTCACCAAGATCACGTAAGTTTTGGAATTTGACCCCTTTGACGACACGTCCTTCCTTGACGTCAAGACAAGGAATGATTCGTTTCATCAACATACGCGTAACACCTCTTTTAAGGCGAGTGATCCGTCGAGCAATGCCCGACCGACGACCGCTCCGTCCATCCCGATCTCTTTGAGGCGCGCGACGTCATCAACGGTCGTCACACCACCAGAAGCGATCAATTCGACCCCTTCCCGCTTCAAACGATCGAGTCCATCGACATCCGGTCCCATCATCATTCCGTCACGCGAAATGTCTGTATACAGGAACGTCTTGATGCCTTTGCCGATCAAGTGCGTCATCGCCTCTTCGAGCGTCCAACCGCTCGCTTCGAGCCAGCCGCGTGTCTGGACGATGCCTTCTTTTGCATCTAACGCAACAGCCAGTTTATCACCAGCGAGGGCAATCATCTGCTCGAGTAACGCTTCATCCTCGAGAGCGACCGTGCCGACCAGAATTCGATCGATTCCGGCACCGACGTATGCTTCGACGGTTTCGATGTTACGGACACCACCACCCGCTTCGACGAACAAACCGGTCTCCTTTTTGATGTCGGCAATCAAGCTCAAGTGCAACGGTTCGCCGGCTTTCGCGCCGTCAAGATCAATCAAGTGAATCGCTGTTGCCCCATCTTCCTTGAAGCGCTTCGCAATCGTCAGCGCATCGCCGAAGAATGTCTGTTGGTCAAAATCTCCTTGCTTCAGGCGTACGGCCTGTCCGCTCATTAAATCGATTGCTGGGTAGAGTTGCATGTCGTCTCTCTCCATTCCTTCAGTAGTTTCAGTCCGACTTCGCCACTCTTCTCTGGGTGGAACTGCATCCCGGTGACTTGTCCTTTTTGAACGATCGCTGGAACAAGACGTCCGTATTCGACCGAGTCGACGATCCATTCTGGGTCACAAACAGCGCCGTACGAGTGGACGAAATAGACCGCTTCGCCGTGGTTCGTCAGCTGGTGCCAACCCATGTGCGGCAAGCGGACGTCGCTCGGTAGTTTTTCGATCGTTCCCGGTAAGATCCCGAGACCTTCCGTCAGTCCATCTTCGTCACTCGATTCAAAGAGCAGTTGCATCCCGAGGCAAATCCCAAGAAACGGTTTCTTTTCCGCTTGTTCTTTTAAGAAGTCGACGAGTCCCGTTTCCTTCAGGCGCTCCATTGCCGGTGCATAAGCACCGACACCCGGTAAGACGAGTGCTTCCGCTTGGTCGAGCAACTCCGTGTCACTCGTGACGATGACTGCTTCGCCGAGCTCCTTTAACGCCCGCTCGACATTCGCGATATTCCCGACGCCATAATCGACGATTGCTATCATTGATCAATCAACCCTTTCGTAGACGGTACCCCTTCGCTCGTCACGGCGGCTGCCTGACGGACGGCTCGACCGAGTGCTTTGAACAACCCTTCGATCATGTGGTGTGTGTTCGAGCCATATAAGACTTCGGCATGAATCGTCATCCGGGCACTCCGTGATAAGCCTTGGAAGAACTCTTCTGCGAGTTCCGTATCAAAGTCACCGAGCTTCGGATTCTTGAAACTAGCACGGAAGACCGTGAACGGACGACCGCTGAAATCGAGCACGACCGACGCGAGTGTCTCATCCATCGGTACACGCGATTCGCCGTAGCGTTCAATCCCGGCTTTATCGCCGAGCGCTTCCGTCAACGCTGCCCCGAGAACGATCGCTGTATCTTCGACCGTATGGTGCGCATCGATCCACGTATCACCTTTTGCTGTCACCTTCAGACCGATCCGGGCCTGAAAGGCGAATAACGTCAACATATGATCAAAGAAGCCGACACCGGTCTTGATTTCAACCGGACCTCCTGCGAGATCGACCTCGACCTTGATGTCTGACTCTGCACTTACTCGTTCGCTTGCGCCACGCCGCATCGTAATTCCTCCTCTACACACGTTTCTAATACTTGCATCGCTTCTGGTGATCCACAACTGACACGGAAGGCTTGGTCAAACAAACGAATCCGTAATCCGGCGTCAGCACAACGCTGCGTAAAGCGTTCGGCTTCTGGATACTCGACATAGACGAAGTTCGCTGCACTCGGATACGTCTTGCCGATTGGCGCGAGAATCCGTTCGATCGCCTCACGGCTCGCATACGTTTCCTCTAAGACCCGATCGAGTTCCGGTTCTGCCATGATGGCGATGCCGACAGCTGCTGATAGACCAGAGACGTTGTACGGTGATTTGATCTGTTCGATTTCTTCAATGATTTGTTCGCTCGCGATGACAAAACCAAGTCGAAGCGATGCGAGTCCGAACGCTTTCGAGAGCGTCCGTAAGATGATCGCTTTCGGATATTCTTCGAGTAAATGAAGCATCGACTGTTCGAGCGCGAAGTCGATGTACGCCTCATCGATGACGACGTATTTGCCACTGTCGAGCAAACGACGGATGTCCGCTTCCTTGCGGAGGACACCGGACGGATTGTGCGGGTGACTCAAGAAGATGATTTCCCCCGGCGCTGCGATCAATCCGTCGACGTCAAGCGCCATCTCGTCGAGTAACGGTACCCGTTCAAACGGTGCCCGTGCCCGGTCAGCGTAGAACTGGTACATGACGAAGTCCGGTTCCGAGGCGATGACTGGCATCCCGGGTCCACCGTAGCGGGCACATAAGTAGCCGATCAACTCATCTGAGCCGTTTCCGGCGACGAGTTGCGTCGGACGGACACCAGCGTATGTTGCGTACGATGCCTTAACTTGATCGATGATCTCGACAGGATATTCGTTTAAAGGGAACGTTGCGATCAATTCCTGGATCGCTTCGATCCCGACTGGACTGTGGGTCGTGAATCGTTCGTTTTGGTGTAATCGCATTAATCTTCCCTCACTTCGATGGCTTGTGCGTGTGCTTCGAGTCCTTCAACCCGGGCAACGGTTTTCGCTGCGTTCGCGAGACGTTGTACGCCTGCGCGTGTGGCTTCGAGCATCGTCTGGTGACGCAGGAATGTCCGCGCTGATAATCCAGACGCAAAACGAGCTGTCCCGGACGTTGGTAAGACGTGGTTCGTTCCGGCGACGTAATCACCGAGCGTTTCTGGTGTCTCGTGACCGAGGAAAATCATCCCGGCGTGACGGATCGATTTGACGACCTCTTGCGGATTGGCAACGGCAAGTTCCAAGTGCTCCGCTGCGAGGCGATTCGCTTCTTCAATTGCTGTTTCGAGTGGAGCGACGAACACACCACCGTTTTCCATCGCACGACGGGCAATCTCTTGACGCGGCAATTGCTGTAAGCGCCTCTCGATTTCTGCATCCACCGTTTGTTTCATCTCTTCCGTTGGCACGAAGGCGATCGCGACAGCGTCACGGTCGTGTTCGGCTTGGGCAAGTAAGTCGGCTGCGATCCGGTCCGGATGCGCTGTTTCGTCCGCGATGACGACGACTTCCGATGGACCGGCAACCGAGTCGATGCCAACAATCCCGTAGACTTGGCGTTTTGCTTCAGCAACGAAGCGGTTTCCGGGTCCGACGATCAAGTCAACGGCTTGGATGCTTTCTGTTCCAAATGTCAGCGCGGCGACCGCTTGTGCTCCACCAATCGTATAGATTTCTGTCACACCAGCGATGCGTGCCGCAACGAGAACCTCATCACTTAAGTTCGTCATCGGTGTCACCATGACGACGCGTTCGACTCCGGCAACTTTCGCTGGAATGGCGTTCATCAAGACCGTCGATGGATAACTTGCTGCACCACCCGGTACGTAGATCCCGACCGAATCAACGGGAACGAACCGTTGGCGTCGTGTCACGTCTGCTTCGACGAGTTCGATGTCAGACGGTAGTTCTTGTTCGTGCCACTCGACGAGTCGTGTCGCCATCAACTTCAACGAGTCAATCAAGTTGGCGTCTGCCTGTTCGAAGGCTTGTGTGATCCGTGTTTCACTGAGACGGAAATCTTCGAGATCGACCTGATCGAATTGGTTCGTGTAATCGCGGACAGCAGCGTCACCGTCTGTTGCGACGCGTTCGAGGATTGCGCGGACCGCAAGCTCCGTGTCGCGATCGATGCTGAAAGGTTTTGTCGGTGTCATGATCGTGTCACTCCTTCTGTCAATTGCTCGAGCAAGCGGATGACTTCCACCCGCTTCCGTTTTAACGTCCATTCGCTCGTAAAGAATCGAGCGCTGATATCGATGATTTTTTCGTATTCATTTAGTCCGTTTGCCCGTAACGTCTCACCTGTCTCGACGATATCGACGATTGCGTCAGCAAGACCGAGTAACGGCGCTAACTCGACCGAACCGTTCAACGGTACGATGTCGACGTCGACACCGAGTTCGCTGAAGTAGCGTTTTGCGATGACCGGATACTTCGTCGCGATCCGGACGCGGCGTCCGCCTTCGAATTGCAACGGTTCCTTTGCACAGACGGACATCCGGCAGACTCCGAATGGCAATTCCGCGAGTTCTGACAGTTCTTGATCCGATTCGAGTAAGATGTCGCTCCCCGTGATCGCGACGTCAAGGACGCCTTGAGCAACGTACGGAATCAAATCCGATCCTTTCATGAAGACGAATTCGTGCTCGCCCCGTTTGACGATTAGTTCGCGTTCAATGGCTCCCCATGTCTCGACGCCAGCTTCTTTTAGGTAACGTTCTGTCGCTTTCGACAGCCGTCCTTTCGTAATTCCGATTCGCATTTAGAGCACCTCCGCCAACCGTTCGACCGAGAATCCGATGCCGAACGCCTGTTGTTCTTGTCCGAATTGTTCATAAAGCCGGTCATAGCGTCCACCGACGAGGACGGGTTCCGTCACACCTTCGATGAAACCGTGAATCGTGATCCCGTCATAGTACGTCTGTAAGCCCATTTGACCGAAGTCGAGATCGGCATTGACGGCTTCCGCGAGATCAAGCACGGCATTGAGTCGTGTCTCGTCGACGTACGGTAAGATCGTCTCTGCCCCTTCGCGTCCGAATAATAAAGGAAGTTTCGCGAGTAAAGCATCATCAAGTTGACCCGCGATTCGCTTCAGTTCGATGACGTTACGTAAACGGAGCATCTGCGTCACTTGGTCGCGTAAGTGGTGATCACCGACGCGCGTCTCAATCAAATGCTCGATCAATCCGGCATCGCCGATCGAGAGTGTGACTTCTTTTCCTGTCAGTTCTTCGACGAGTCGGACCGCGAGTTGAATTGCTTCGATTTCCGCGATTTGTCCCCGTTCCTCGAATCCGACTTGGAACTTCTCTTCCGGTTGAAAGACAGAGCCACTGTAGAAGACACGTTTATATTGTTCGCGACCACGTTCGCTAAGGGCACGCGCGACACTAGTCGTAAAATCCATCCGAATCTGTTCCCGTCCACCGATTTCCTCAATTAAGGGGGTGATTAATCGGGTATAGTTAGATTGTTCGAGTCCATCCTCGAGCTGACGGATGACCCGTTGAAGCCGTGTTGCCGAGGCACCGACATAGTCCGTCGCTCCATCCTTGAGTCGAATCGTAGAAAATGATTGCATACTCCCACTCCTTTATCTTATTATCACTGTACCACGCTAAATTATTTAACGATAAGATACCGTGTTTCGGGCACATTGTCAATCGCTTTGCTTGCCAATTCTAAAAAATCGGAGGGTTACTCATGCAATTATTGAAATGGGACGGTCACGTCCACAGTCCATATTGTCCACACGGTACGAAGGATCCACTCGAAGCCTACATCGAGCGTGCCTTAGAGCAAGGCTTAGAACGGATCAGCTTCACGGAACACGCCCCTTTACCTGAAGGTGTGACGGATCCTGCGCCAGATAACGATTCCGGAATGTCGTTCGCGACAGCCGATGCCTACCTGAAGGAATTAACGCAACTCCGCGAGACATACAAGAATCAGATTGATATCCGGATCGGAATGGAGTTCGACTACTGGGAAGGGCATGTCGACGGTACGCGTGACATCATCGCCCGCTACGCTGACGTCTTGACCGACGGCATCCTCTCACTGCATTACTTATACATCGATGAGCAATATTACGGCGTCGACTTCAGCAAGGAAAGCTTCGGTGAGATCGTCACGAAACTCGGAAGCGTCACGGCGGTACACGAACGCTATTATGAAGGCATCCAAGCCCTCGTCATGACGGACCTCGGTGCACACCAGCCGAAGCGCCTCGGTCACTTAACGTTACCGACGAAATTCATCCAAGCCTATCCGCTTGAGTCGAACCCAACGAACCTCGACGACACGTTACGGAAGATCCGTCAGGCGAACTTCACACTCGACGTCAACACAGCAGGACTCCGAAAGCCATTATGCGGTCTTTCCTATCCTTACCCGGAACTCCTGCAAGTCACGCAGTCGTTATCGATTCCGCTCGTCTATGGATCAGATGCCCATCTCGCAAAAGATGTCGGTGCTGATTTCGATTTCAAATGGTAAAACAAAAATCCGGATGCCGCAGCGTCCGGATTTTTTTGTTTAGGAATATGGAAAATCAGCAGCTTCGACAGGAGCAATCGATCGTGCTAATTTTTTTAATTGTGCTAGCGACACGTTACCAGACAGGAGGACGATTTGGTTGTCCTCGACGTAATAGAGGTTCGTTCTCTTTTGTTTCTGCTGCAAATAAGCTGTCTGTCCGTTTGCAAGCGTCGTTTCCTTCCAGTCCTTGCCTTGAACGTCTTGCTTCGGAACAACGGTTAGAAGAATCGTTTGGGACTTCGTGTGGAAGAACCAAACACTATCGTCCCCATTAGGAGTCGAACTACTCATAATCGCTTGGAATGTCGAGAACGGTAAATTCAAGCCGCGAGCAGAACTACTCTTCTTAATGTTTTGAACGTCGTCATATGAGACGCCTCCTAACATCCAGTTCGTCTCTTGCTTGGTATACTCTAGTACAGCAAGACGATCTGCTCCTTTTGGATAATGCAGCGTCACGTAAGCATGATTTCCGACAACGATACTGCTCCAGATATCACCTTCAGTCGGGTGCGCTTTTGTTCCATCTTTAAAGTAAAACGTCACGTGACGACGGAAATCCGCTTCAAACGAATCCTGTTCTGAAAAGTCCTTCGCTTTAATGCGTTGCACGATGGCATCGGGATTATTTACATCTTCAGCAGTATTATCCTCGATCCAGTGTGACCTAAGCTGATTCAAAGGCGGAATTTGGTCTGGTTCCATACAACCGGTCAAGATACTTGCAGCGAGTAAAGCACTGATTACACCAATCCGTTGAAATCGCATGACAATCTCCTTTTCCTCTTTTTTCCTTTCTTTGAGTATCTCACGTTGCGGGACTAAGTCTTTAAGAAAATTATGAAAAGAAGGAAAGGAGAATTTCTGATTAATACGCATTCATACGCGAAAAATCTACAGACAAAAACAGACTAGCCCCCTTCTATTTGAAGAAAAGAACTAATCTGTTTCGCATGTTTCATTCTAAGTTGGCATGTTTCCCGTACATCGTTTGCGAATCGAGCTGTTTGTCTTCCATGATCTGCAGAATCAAGCCATCATAGAACAACAACATCGTCTGTTCGAACAACGAGCCCATCGGTTGAACCGTCTCGTCCGCTGATGCCGTTTGTTCTTTCGGAACTCCAGGCAATTGGACGACCAAGTCGGCTAATCGTGCTAACGTCGACGTCGGATTGATCGTGACGACGGCAACCGTTCCACCGAGTTGCTGTGCTTTCTCGACGATTGGAATCAAGGTTTTCGTCTCACCCGATCCGGAACCGACGATCAACAAGTCACCCTCGCGTAAATTCGCCGTGACCGTCTCACCGACGACATACGCGTCGAGTCCCATGTGCATCAACCGCATGACGAACGCTTTTCCCATTAAGCCGGAGCGACCGGCTCCTGCGAGAAAGATTCGGTTCGCTTGCAGCACAGCGTCTGCCAGTTCTTTTGTCTCGGTTGCATCGATCGCTTCGACCGTCGAAGTCAGCTCTTCGATAATCGTTTGAATATGTGTCATTTACGCCTCTTGCAGCATCCGGTGCATCGTTGACGCTGTCTCTTGTTTATCATCTTGTCCCGTGATACCGCCACCGACGATGATCAAATCAGGACGTGCTGCGATGACTTCTGGTAACGTCTCCATCTTGATGCCACCCGCAACAGCAGTTTTTGCGTTCGTCACAACCGACTTGATTGTCGCGAGATCCTCGAATGAATTTTGACCGACTGCTTGCAAATCGTACCCTGTGTGGACACAGATATAGTCGACACCTAATGCATCAAGTTCTTTCGCACGTGTTGCGATATCTTTAACAGCAATCATATCAACGAGAATCTGTTTGCCTGATTTTTTTGCTTCTTCGACTGCCCCTTTGATTGACATGTCTTCGGCTGCACCAAGGATCGTCACGATGTCAGCACCGTGTGCGACAGCTTGGCTGACTTCATAACCGGCAGCATCCATGATCTTCAAGTCAGCGAGGACCGTTAAGTTCGGGAACGCTTCTTTCATTTCTTTAACGGCGCGGAGGCCTTCGTTGATGACGACTGGTGTGCCGATCTCAACGATATCTAAATTGTCTTCCCCGATTTCTTTGACTAAAGCAATCGCACCTGCTGTATCGACTAAATCAATCGCGAGTTGTAATTTCATTTGTATCTCTCCCATTCTTCTCTGTATTGTCGTACCTGACACTTCCTTCAGACGTTCAAGAAGGAACAGGACTAAATATAATCCTGATAGACGAACTTGGGAAGTACGCACTTTTAATTTACATAGTGTGGTTTTTCATACATAGTGCAGAAAAGTATACTGTCAACCGGAAGAAAGACTATACTGGAGCAGGAGGTGGAATCGATGCCACATTTTGAAGATCGTCAGTTTAACTGTGAGAAGGAATTGACCCTCTCGATCATCGGGGGCAAATGGAAGATGCTCATTCTTTGGCACTTAGGCAAGGAAGGAACGAAACGCTTCGGGGAACTAAAAAGTCTGATGCCTGGGATCACGCAACGGATGCTCGTCAATCAACTGCGCGAACTTGAAGACCACCACATCATTCACCGGGAAGTTTATCCGGTCGTACCACCGAAGGTCGAATATTCGTTGACACCGCACGGTCATAGCTTAATGCCGATTTTAGATGCGATGTATGACTGGGGTAAGGATTATGCGAAAAACGTCTTGGAGATCGATTTTGAACAACAAAAGGTATCGCCATAAAAAAGATGCTCATGGGCTCGTCTCTTTTCAGAGATAAGTCCACGGAGCATCTTTTTTAGGATTCTTCCGTTGTATAAATCTTCGACATTGCCAGTTCATCAACGTATTCGCCATCGATGAAAAGCGACGCGATGCGAGTCCCTTCGATGTTGAAGCCAAACTTATGATAGAGTTCGATTGCTCGCAAGTTATCCTTTCGAACCGTCAACTCGAGTCGGATGAGTCCTGCTTCAATCGCAAACGCATCAACCGCTTCAAGTAGCCCCGCACCGAGTCCACGACCTGTATAAGCATCAAGTAAGCCGATGACAAGATTCGCGCGGTGACGAATCCGACTCGGTTCACCACCAACGACGAGCACATACCCGACGAGTTGTTCGTCAACGTCTACAACGAAGATGTCCGAATTCGCAGCCTGACCAAATTTCTCGATGAACGCCTCCGCCTGTTCCGTTGACAGGACGCGTTCCTCCGGCTCATACAACATATATTTCGTTTCGCGATCAATGCGTCGCATCAAATCCGATAAGGCTTTACCGTCTATCAACGTGGCACGTCGTATCATAGATGTCAGCTCCAAATTAGATATTTTATATTATATAATAATAAATAATTTAACTCAGAAATACTTTAAAATAATAAATTGAATGAATCTTCTGTGTCGTCTTCTATGTCTTCATAATAAACTTTTGACCATGAAATAGATTGGAAAAATTGTTGGTTGATACAAAAATTTTTTACAAATTTAAATTCTTGGTCCGATATTTTATTTCCATGAGCCGCAAGATTTCTAATTTTACGTATTTCTTCGAGTTTTAAGAATAAATCAGAAAACTCATCAGAAATATAAGGTATCTCATTTTCAACAATATAAATAATCATTTTTTGCATAGTCATATTTTTAATCTTTTTCTTTTCGTTCAACTCAATGAGTAATTTTAACTCTCTTTCTAGAATTCCAGAATAAATCATAACTAAACCACTATAGGATATTATTTCTTTAGATTTATATGGCAAAGACTTTTCTTGATAAAATACGGTTGCTAGATCATCTTTCGATGATTCCTCTAAACCGTGGAAAGAATGCGCTAGTTTTCGATACTCATCATTTAGTTCATCCAATGCTTTCCAATCAATAAAAACGAAATCAGACGGTTCACTTACAACATTTTCTTTATCAGAAAGGTTTAAGTCCCAGTTTACTAACTTTTCTTCCTCTCCATTTGAATCAACATAAAGTTTAATAATTCCAATAGATTTATTATCAGGAATCCCTTCGTGTAGTGCTTGATAACAAAATTCATTCATAATCTTCATTGCACTGTAGTCTGCAGTAGCTGTATCTTCTAAATTATAAAATTCCATTAGTGTTGATTTAGATATATGTCTTAAGAGGGTAAGTTCATTATTAGTTAAAGAGGGATAATTTCTTGCTGTTTCAGAAACTATCTTAAGAATTTGATCACTTTTTGTATTCTTGTTATTTGATAGTGACATTGTATTTAAATATACATAGTAGTCAAGAATATTTTCAGAAGTAGAAAGTTCATATAAACAAGTTGCATTTGATTTAATATTATTAACTGGAATATGTTTTTTAGAAAGCCATTTAATGATTTGTTCAATTTGAGCAAAAGCCAATTCTCTAACTCCTAATGTAGGGTTATGTGTAGAAGTACCTAATTCGAATTCACTTCCAACTGGTAAGTTATTTTTATTGTTATTGTTAGAATTTATATTTTTACTATCAGAATGTATACAACACTTTTTGTATTTTTTACCAGAACCGCAATGACATTTTTCGTTTCTTCCTAACAACCCCATAAATATTCCTCCTGTCACATTCTTAGTGAACATTATATTTTTAGAAGTATTTAACAAAAAATAACTCAAGTTAATTTTTTCGACCTAAATCTGACTTTTTATATTGTGATGGATTAGTATCAATTAAAAAAATTAATAAATTCCACTTCATTTATTCAACAAATTAA
>NZ_DFQK01000028.1:65642-92705 GCF_002377745.1 Exiguobacterium sp. UBA3491 | reverse complement strand
GAAATTAAAAATATTCCAACCTAAATGATTTTATTTACTTGATTTAAAGCAAGTAAATAAAATTTTTTCTATAGGCCTATCATATAGATTTATTGTAAAAGATATACACAAAGATAACTTCTTCTCAAAATTCAAAAAATTAAAATTACATTAGTATACTTTTTAAAACTGTAATTCCATAAATTTCATCTTTTATTTCTTTAGGACATTTTTCGTTAAAATAATCCAAACATTCTTTATCATATAGAACAATATGACAAAGTGTTAAATCAAATTCGATTGAATTCGGGGCTCTCCATTCTCTTTCATGAGTCCAGTCTACACGTTTTTGAAAATTATTAACAAAATCAATATTAAATCTTACGATTCTCCAATGTTGATTTGGTGGAAGGAAGCTTTTGGCATTAGCAGTATCTTCATATATAACCGGTCTCCCACCCTTAGCATATATATACGGTTTACCAAATGTTAGTCCAATACCTGTATACCGTAATTTTGAATTTTCTCGTACTTCTCTCATTTCTTTTTCAAACTCAACATTTTGTATTATTCCGTACAATGGTGCGTCTTGGAAGCATACGGCAGTTATGTTTCCTATGATAAAGCCTTGGCTAGTTGTACTTCCATTTATTTTTTTATCTTTCAAAATACTTATAAGATTATCAATAGATAACTTATTGATTTCAGAATCGCTTAATCCTTCAAGATTCTTTTGAATCGGTTTAGTTAAGTGGGTTAACATCCCTGTTATATCAGACCTTTTTGATATTCTATTTTTCCATTCAAAATATGTTAATCCCATTTAGCAAACCCTCTTTTTATATTGATTTAATATCATGTGATTTATAAAAAAATTATGTTAATAACTATTTTTATTAAATCAAATAAAAATTTTTAAATCATTAGTCACATACTTGTTGTTACAAATCAAATATGTTTATCTGTATCGTCTCTTGATTGAGTGTTTTTTCTGCCGTAATATCTTCTTTTATTTTTTTTTCTTCATCCTTTAACACACTACCAAATGCTACTTCTTTAAACATTTCTTCCGAAGACATGGCTTTTTCTAAAATACCCGCTTTGTAAAGAGAAACATATAGTGCTACTGATCTTGCTTGACAGTTAACTGATTTTTCAGGATTAAACTCAATATCAGTAAAGGCATCATATTTTAAAACTTCTTTACTTAAGTTTTTATTTAGTACAAGCGTATTAAGATACAACCAATCGTAAAACGATGTTTTTGGTTCTAGTTCCCATTTTCTACCGAAAAATTGAAAATACAAAAGTTTCCCACTATTTTTGAGCCTTAAATCCTTTTTAGCTTCCCTTGATGTTTTTTCAAGTAAATCTAGAAACGGACCTCCATTTTCGAATACTTTACTTGCTTGAAATGCAGTTTCAACACTAATTTTTTGTTGACGCTTAGTTTCTATCATTAAGTTAAATGCACTCAATGATACTCCCAACTCAACATCCGATTTACTTGAAATCTCTAATACTTTTAAGTTTGGATAGCATTCAATAAATTTTTCATGAAGTGAGTTCATGGACTTTTTTTTCTGATTAGCAGAAAAGCCAGGATACCAATCAAACTCAATATTTTTTATATCCACATGATCTTTTTTACTTGGATTTGATATAAAAACAGGTCTTTTTGCCATAGTTTTTTAGTTACCTCCAATGTTCATAATCATCTCTATATCCAAATAACTTTGGCACAACTTCTACTTTTATATTTGATGGAATCATATGAAGATATTTATTTTTCTCATATAAATTTTTAAAGGCTACACCCCATACGTACTTTGGCTCTATTATACCAAATGTTAATACTTCTGCTTGCGGATGCGTAGGTAATTCTGCTTCTAATCCTAGTTCCTCTCTTGATGGTCTTCCTGGATAATCATTGTAAAGACGATTAAATGCTGCAACACCTTTTCGCTCAATCAACGGTATAGAAGTTACCCGCTTGCCTGCAGCATTTTCCACACAGAACGCACAGTCTTTTTCCCATAAAATACTTTTTTTGATACCTAATACTACCCAGTGACTATTTGGTTCTTCGCATCTGTACTTGTAGAACATCTTATAATTTGGAAACTGAATTGATAAGCAGTTCGCATCGCGACAATTATCTAAACGTAACTCGTCATTATAAAAGAAATTTTTTGCATTTCTCTCTAAATTACTTATCGGGATAAGCCCATTATTAAATATACTCGTAAGGTTTTCTATACGTGTAAAATGAACTAAATATTTTATTCCTCTTTGTTCTACAGCATTTATCATTTATAACCCTCCTTTTACTTTTATAACCAAATAGTATCACATGAAATTATAAATATAGTAAAAGTATAAAATTATAAAGTTCCAATTTAACTCATAAGTGTTAAATTAATATAGACAGATTGAGGTTTATATTGTAACTATAATTTAAGTTTGTTTATGGTTTTGTTATAACAAATTTTTCAAAAGGAATATCAAATTATATTTCATTTATTTCTATTTTTTTACGAATGGACGATATTTCTTTAAAATAGATAAAATGCCATAATAAAAAACCCTTGATTTACAAGGGTTTTGACAAGCTTTGAAATCTTTTAGATTTCAGGGTATGGAGACGGTGGGAGTCGAACCCACGTCCGAAGGCATCGTATACTTAAGCTTCTACGTGTGTAGTCAATTTATTGGGATCTCGTCGTCAGGCTGCCAATTGACAGGCGTCCGTCCGACCAGTCTGATTCCATCTCTTCTCTTTCCCTCCAGACGGAAGGGTCCAAGCGTAGCCTGTTTAAAGTGAGACCCTAGAAATCAGCCGACCAGGCGACAGCTGCTAGGATCCGCAGTTGCTATTACGCTGCTGCGAGTTGTGTGTTAGTTTTGCCAGTTATGGCTGGTGCGTTTTAACGAGGCCGACCCCTCGACACGCCACAGAAGACCGAACTACCCCCGTCGAATCCGTAACGTCCCCAAGATAATAAATTGGGGCTTTCCGAATACTAATATTCTAGCAGAAAAGTGTTACGGGTTCAATACTTTTGCTTATCGCGTAGTGCTCGTTCGATATCACGCTTCGCATCTTTCTTCTTCAGGTCGTCCCGTTTATCGAATTTCTTCTTCCCGCGTCCGAGTCCGATCAAGCATTTCGCGTAACCGTTCTTGATGTAGACTTTGAGCGGTACGATCGTATAACCGTCGCGTGAGACCGCTCCGATCAAGCTCGCGATCTGTTTCTTGTGCAGCAACAGCTTCCGCGGGCGGAGCTGCTCATGGTTGTATCGGTTCCCCTGTTCAAAGTGAGCAATGTTCGAGTTCCAAAGAATCGCTTCTCCCCCGTCGAATCGGACGAACGCGTCCCCGATACTGATTTTTCCTTTACGGACCGATTTGATTTCCGTTCCCGTCAAGACGAGACCGGCTTCAATCGTATCCTCGATCGCATAATCGAACGAGGCCCGTTTGTTGTTCGCTAAGACTTTCGAATCTGTTCCCTTTGGCATGTTCGTTCACCACATTTCCGATGCGGAAGCGCTTATTTGCGCTTCCGTTTCTTATTCGAGACCGCCTTATGGAACGGCGGTTTATCTTTCTTATTCTTTAACGAGAATCCTTTTCCTTTGCTTTGTTCGCTCTTACCTGACCGTTTTTTGCCACGACGATCGTCCTTCTTCTTATCGTTGCGTTTTTGTCCCGGACGTCCACCGCTTGAGCGGATCGTCTTCGACTCGAACCGTTTCTTCGGTTGTCGCTCTGGCATCCCAACGACGCTGAAGTCAATCGTCCGTTCATCGATGTTGACGTTCGTGACCTTGATCTCGACGACATCGCCAATCCGGAACTGTTGCTTCGTCCGCTCACCGATCAGCTGATAGTTCGCTTCATCGTAGCGGTAGAAGTCATCCGTCATCGCTTGAATGTGGACGAGTCCTTCGATCGTGTTCGGCAATTCGACGAACATCCCGAAGTTCGTCACACCACTGACGACACCTTCGAACGTCTCGCCAATGTGTTGCTCCATATACTCGGCTTTCTTCAACGCGTTCGTTTCCCGCTCCGCATCAACGGCGCGACGCTCGCGTTTCGACGAGTGATCAGCGATTTCCGGTAAGATTTCCGAGTAACGGTCTTGCGTCTTTTGCGATTTGTCATTGTAGATGACATATTCACGGAGCAGACGGTGAACCATCAAGTCCGGGTACCGGCGGATCGGCGACGTGAAGTGCGTGTAGTAGTCCGTCGACAGACCGAAGTGACCGATCGGTTCGATGTCGTATTTCGCTTGTTGGAGCGAACGGAGCATGACCGTACTGACGACCGCTTCTTCCGGCTCACCTTCAACAGCGTTGAGGATTGATTGCAACGTTTTTGGTGCGACCGACTCACCCTTGCGTTCGACGTTGATGCCGAAGTTACCGATGAACTTGAAGAACGTATCGAGACGTTCAGCTTTTGGCTCATCATGGATCCGGTACATGAACGGCAGTTTTTGACGCTGAATGTGCTCCGCGACCGTTTCGTTCGCTGCGAGCATGAACTCTTCAATCAGTTTCTCAGCGACCGATCGTTCCCGGAGGATGATTT
Organism: Exiguobacterium sp. UBA3491; assembly: GCF_002377745.1. Lineage (NCBI taxonomy): Bacteria > Bacillati > Bacillota > Bacilli > Caryophanales > Exiguobacterium > Exiguobacterium sp. UBA3491. The sequence goes on along the minus strand of NZ_DFQK01000028.1, from coordinate 88,121 downwards.
CACTCGTCTTGCCTTCTTCGTTGACGAGGACCTTCGCTTCTGGGAAGTCGAAGTTGATCGCGCCACGACGTGAGCGACGTTCGCGGAGAATTGCTGCGAGTTCCGCCATCTTGTCGAAGTACTCGACGAGATCTTGATACTTCGCGATCACTTCTTCGTCTTCGCGTTCGATGATTTTCCGGACATCCGTGTACGTCATCCGTTCTGTCGTCTTGATGACACTCTGGAAGATTTCATGGTTGACGACAGCACCGTTCGCATCGATTTCCATGATACAGCTGAGCGTCAGGCGATCGACGTGCGGGTTGAGCGAACAGATTCCGTTCGATAGACGGTGCGGAATCATCGGGATGACGCGGTCGACGAGATATACACTCGTTCCGCGCTCACGCGCTTCTTCGTCGAGTGCGGAATCTTCTTTGACGTAATGCGAGACGTCGGCGATGTGGACACCAAGCTCGAAGTTGCCGTTCGCTAACTTCTTAACGTGCACCGCATCATCGAGGTCTTTTGCGTCCGCTCCGTCAATTGTCACCGTCAATTCGTTCCGTAGATCAACGCGTCCGACTAAGTCCTTCTCATCAATCTGATCCGGTACAGCATTCGCCTCAGCGATTGCTTCCGGTGAGAAGTCGACGTTGATCCCATGCTTATGGACGATCGATAAGATATCGACGCCTGGATCATTTTTGTGACCGATGATTTTCAATACTTTCGCTGTTCCGGCGTAGCGACCATCGGGATACTTCGTGATCCGGGCGAGGACTTTATGGCCATCGACGGCACCGAGTGTATCGTCGTTCGCGACGACCGGTAAGAACGTCAATTTCGTATCATCCGGTTCGATGTAGGCGATCGATTCAATCCGTCCTTTTGGACTGACGAACGTTCCAACGAAATCGGCTGGTCCGCGGGAGAGAATCTTAAGCAGTTTCCCTTCACGACGGTCGCCGCCGTTTGACTCGGCAAACACTTTGACGAGGACACGGTCGCCGTTATAGACGTTCTTCAGTTCTGGTGCCGGTAAGAAGATATCGCCTTCTGAGCCGTCTTCCGGTGAGACGAAACCGAACCCGCGTTGGTGGACGGAAATCTTCCCAGCGACTTGACCGATTTGCGCGAGCGTTCCGTACTTGTTCGAGCGTGTCCGGGCGATCAACGCTTCGTCTTCCATTGCGTTCAGCGTCCGGATCAATTCCTTGAATGCTTCCGTATCCGCTAGTTCTAGTTTTTTCGTTAATTGATCAATCGACAACGGACGTTCTTCCGTCGTGATGACCGTTAGTATTCGTTCACGTAATTCCAACGTGACACCTCCAGTTACTTGCTCCAGTTCAATGACTCCAGGAAGTCCAAGATGTCAGAGTGGAGCTGGTCTTTTTCTTTGTCGAGCGTAATGACGTGACCTGAGTTCTCATACCAGATCAGCTCTTTTTGGAAGGCACTGACTCCATCATGGATGATGTTCGCGGAGTCGGTGTTGATCATGTGATCGTTGCGCGCTTGGACGACGAGCGTCGGTGCGTAGACGTCCTCGAGCGAATCGCGTGTCTCGCGCAGCAGTTCCTGCAAGTCCTTCAAGGTCGGCATCGGTTCGAAAGACGCCATCTCGTGGTCGATCACTTCTTGCGATTTGCCTTCTCGCTTCTTGAATTCTCGTGCGTACTCGGTGACTCCTGCATACATGACTTCTTCACTTTTGATGTAGGCGGGTGCACACATCGGGATGACCGCTTTGACCGGACGGTTCATCGATAACTTCAGCGACATGACGCCACCGAGTGATAGTCCGCAAACGGCGATTTCGTCATAACCTTTGTCGACGAGTTCCTGATATCCGGCAAGGACATCCTGCCACCAGTCGGCTGGCCCGGTCTTCGTCAGCTCTTCGGGTGGGGCAGCGTGCCCTTTATATTGTGGTGCGAGGGACGTATAGCCCTGCTTCTGTAAATAGCGACCGAGGATGCGGACATCCGCGCTCGATCCCGTGAATCCATGTAATAGTAAAACGGCACGTGGGCCGGCTTCGAAAAAGAATGGTTTTGGTAAAGTGATTTTCATAAAATGATTCCCCCTCTAACTCTATACCCCATATCCGGAAAAAATGAATATCGAGAAATACAAAAAACGACAGCGCGATCATACGGCTGTCGTTTCAATGCTCACTTATAAAAAGCGACGAGTAACGCCAAGATGAAGAGTAATGCTCCTAAGATAGACGCCACACGATTTAGGACCGCATCCAAGCCACGAGCTTTTTGGCGACCAAATAATTGTTCTGCTCCACCCGTCAATGCTCCGAGTCCGGTCGTACGACCCGACATCAATAGAACGACGATGATGAGAAGAACGGAAACGACGATGAGGCCGACAAGAGCCACGTTATGAATGATCATCGATGATCCTCCTTCAGTAATATACGCTTCTTTCATTATAGAGAAAAACAAGTACGGGAACAAGGAATAGATTTAGGAACTTTTTCCTGCCTGACGAAAAGGGACACCTGAATCATCGACTCAGAAGTCCTGTTTCCTTATTGTTTGATCAATTCGAGATCGACTGGGATGTTCTTCTCGACTTTGTCGCCTTTTAGGTGCTTGATTGCTGTCTCGACACCCATTTTCCCGATCTCCGTCGGTTTTTGAGCGATCGTTCCTGCCATTTTTCCGTCTTTGACGGCTTTGACGGCATCATCCGTTGCATCGAAGCCGATGACTTTCACATCATTCAGACCCGCTGCTTTTAACGCTTCGACCGCACCGAGAGCCATTTCATCATTGTGAGCGAAGACGGCTTTGATGTCTTTGTTGTTTTGAAGGATGTTCTCCATGACCGACAATCCTTTTGCCCGGTCGAAGTTTGCTGCTTGTTTTGCGACGACGTCAAGTTTACCATCGACTGCTTCATGGAACCCTTTACCACGGTCACGAGTTGCGGATGCTCCTGGAATTCCTTCGAGTTCAACGACTTTCGCTTTATCGCCGACGAGTTCGATCATGAACTCACCTGCTTGTTTCCCACCCGCGACGTTATCTGACGCGATGTGTGCGACGACGTCGCCTGCTTCTGCGTTCCGGTCAACCGTGATGACTGGGATGTTCGCATCGTTTGCTGTTTGGACGGCTGCACCAACTGCTGCTGAATCCGTTGGGTTGATCAAAATGAGATCGACTTTCTTTTGGACCATGTCTTCGATGTCGCTTGCTTGTTTTGCCGCATCATCTTGTGCATCTGCGACTTGAAGTGTTGCGCCTTGTGCTTTGGTTTCTTGTTCTGCTCCTTCTTTTAACGAGACAAAGAATGGGTTGTTGAGGGTTGAAATCGAAAGACCAATCTTAAAGTCCTTCGTCTTTTTCTTCGTTTCGTTGCTGCTGCCCGGCTGGTCCATCGAGCTGTGGCGAACCGAGAGCGACTTCAAGTATCCTTCCGCGAAATCGCGTTCTGCCTGATCCTTGATGACACCGGATCTCGATAACGATCGAATCGTTGGCAGTGAGATGTTCTCACGCAATGAAAAGTCGAGGAACAATCCTTCGCCTTTGCGATCCTCGGTCAAAAAGCCGATGCCCTGGCGGATCGCATCATACGGTGTCTTAATCTGCAGCGACTGTCCGTTCAATTCAATCGTTCCTTCTTTCAGGCGATCGACCCCGAACAATCCGCGCATGACTTCCGTCCGCCCGGCGCCCATCAAACCAGAGAAGCCGATGATTTCGCCCGCCTTGACGGAGAACGAGACATCGTCGAATCGTTTCCCACTCGCCTGTTTGACTTCGAGAACGGTCGCACCGATCGACACATCACGATCCGGATACCGTTCACCCATCTCACGACCGACCATCTCCCGGACGATCTGTTCGAACGATGTCTCGGGAATCGCGTGCGTCGAGACGGAGATCCCGTCTCGTAAGACGGTGATCCGGTCACAAAGCTCGAAGATTTCCTCCATTCGGTGTGAGATATAAACGATCGAGACACCTTGGTTGCGCAGTGCCGTTGCGACGCTGAACAAGGCACGAATTTCCCGCTCCGTCAGTGCGGCTGTCGGTTCATCCATGATGATGACCTTCGCGTCCGTCATCAAAGCTTTTGCGATCTCAATCATCTGTTGCTGACCGACCGACAACGTCCGAGCGAGTTGATCGACATCCATGAAGACATTTAATTCGGCGAGTTCACGTTCTGCCTGGCGTTTCATCTCTCCTTGCTTGAGAATCNNGAAGCGTGACTTTAACTCCCGTCCGAGGAACAAGTTTTCCGTCACCGTTAAATCCGGGAGGATGTTCAGTTCCTGGTGGATGAAGGCAATTCCCGCTTCTTCGGCAAGCTTCGGATTCTTATATTCGATGTCCTGTCCATCGACGCGGATCGTCCCTGCGTCCGCTTTATGAACACCGGTCAAAATCTTCATCAGTGTCGATTTCCCGGCACCGTTCTCTCCCATCAAGGCGTGGATCTCACCCGCAGCGAGTTCGAAGTCGACACCTTTCAGGACGGGAACGGGACCGAATGCTTTTTTGATACCTGTCATCTCGATACGCATCGCATGACCCCCTTAAAAGATTACGCCGGAATGGAAGATGACATTTGCGTACGGTGTCGCTTCTCCGGTCCGGATGATGACCTTCGCCTGCTGTGTCTGTTTCTTGAACTCCTCATGCGAAACGAACGTCGTCTCGATCTGCATGGCTTCGAGTTGCTCGAGGACATCCGGATTCGCTTCTTTGATCTCTGTCGCCAGTGTCAGCTGTTCAATCGCCATGTCACCGGCGACGACACGGACGACGTCGAGGAATGACGGTGTGCCGAGTTCCAGTGCTAAATCGATTCGGGCGACTCCGTTTGGAATCGGTAAGCCGCAATCGGCGATGACGATCGTATCGGTATGACCGAGATCGGTCAGGACCTTGCTGATATGACTGTTTAAGATACCGTGTTTCTTCATGCGTCTCCCTCCATCTGTTCCCGTGTCGGCATGCCGCCTTGAGCGCCAAGCGCGCGAATCGATAAGCCGGCTGCCCGGTTCGCGAAACGAATTGCCTCGACGAGCGGTTGTCCTTCCGTTAACGCAACGGCTAAGGCACCGTTGAACGTATCCCCTGCTCCTGTCGTATCGACGACGGTCGTCTCGATCGCTGGAATCGTCACGATTGACTCACCGTCGTAGAAGCGTGCCCCGCGACTGCCTTCGGTCACGATCAATTTATTCGGATATTCCATCAGCCAATGTTCGATTGGCTGGTCTTGTCCGAAGATCAAGCCACATTCATGTTCGTTTGGCGTTAAGTATGTGACGTGTTCAATCAATTCCGGACTGAGTGACATCGCCGGTGCTGGATTCAAGACGACTGGAATGCCGGCTGCATGTGCTTCGCGAGCAACGGTCTCGACCGTTTCGATTGGAATCTCGAGCTGGAGTAAGATGATTTCACTGTCTTCGAGAACCGGCGCGAGTGTATCATCCGCAAATTTCACATGTTGATTAGCAGACTGAACGACGACGATCGAGTTGTCGCCTTCAGCGAGCGTGATATGTGCCGTTCCCGTCCGTTCGCCTTCAATCGTTTGCAAGTGTGTCGTCTGTACTCCTTGCGTTTTGAAGTTTTCGCGAATCGCTTCACCGTTTGCGTCACTGCCGACGCAACCGATCATTTCGACGGTACTGCCGAGACGCGCGACCGCGACTGCTTGGTTCGCCCCTTTTCCGCCCGGTACGGTATGAAAGGCATCCCCGATGACCGTTTCGCCTGCGCCTGGGCGGCGTTTACTTTCGACGACGAGATCCATCGAGATACTGCCGATGACACTGATTTGTTTCATGCTTCCTCATCCTTCCGTTTCGTCGTTTCCCGTTCGATGATCTCAACTGTCAACTCATGATGAACGGCGGCAATCGGTGTGCCTTCAATCCGCTGAATCAAAAGTTTCGCCGCCAGTTCTCCCATTTGATAGATCGGCTGCGCAATCGTCGTCAACGGTGGTGAAATCATTTGTCCGAGTTCGATGCCGTCATAGCCGATCACTTGTAGCTCGTCCGGAATCGTGATCCCGCGTTCCGCAGCGACTTGCACCGTTGCTGCAGCGATGACATCACTCGCAGCAAAAATGCCGTTGCAATGATAGTGATCAAAGAGATAGTTCGCGGCATCGAGCGCTCCTTGAAAGTGGAACGGTGACTCGATGCTTGCGACGAGATGGGTTCCGGCGACTTCCTCAAAGCCGTCCCGGCGTTTCTTGATCGTCGGGAGTTTCGAGGGACCGCTGATGACTGCCAGTTCCGTCGCACCAGAAGCAAGTAAGAACGAAGCTGCCTTTTTCCCGCCTTCGTATCCGTTTGACGTCACCGTCGGAATCGCTCCTTGTAACACACGGTCTAACGCTACGACCGGCACTTCGAGTTCTTCATAGTTCGGATTGTTTGAGTAGTTCGTTGTGATGATCAATCCGTCGACATGCATCGCCTCGAGTGACTTGATATATTCGCGTTCTTTCTGAAACTGTTCGTCTGTGTTACACAAAATGACCTGAAAACCATGTTGATGTGCCATATCTTCCACAGCTCGTGCGAGTTGTGGGAAGAACGGGTTCGTGATGTCTGGAACGATCAATCCGATCAGTCCGGACCGTTTTTGGAACAACGATCGCGCGACTCGGTTCGGCCGATAGTCCAATTGTTTGATTGCCTGAAGCACCGCCTTACGCGATTTCTCACTGACATAACCCTTTTCGTTCATGACGCGTGAGACCGTCGCGACGGAGACATGGGCCGCTTTCGCTACTTCCCGGATGGTCGACATGTTTCGCCACCTCTTTCTTTTGATAACGCTTACAAGAATCATCATATTGTGTAACCGGTTACACATCAATCTTTTTTATCTAAAATATATTTTATTTTTTTCGAGTTCTTGGATTGGACCATAAAAAAGAAGCCTGACGCGGCGTCAGACTTACGGTAATTCCGTATAATCATGCATTTGAACGTTCTGAATCATCCTTAAATAAAGACGATCAGCGAGAGACCAATCAGAATATTAATGAATCCTAATCCATCCGTCGCTTTCGTGTACAACGACGGTTTATCTTTTTTTGCGCTATCGTTTAGATACATCAATGTCACGGCAATAACAGTCGTGATGCCCAGAGGTGCATTCAAAAAACTATCGGAATACGTAAATAAGTTGTTCGTAATGTAGAGACTATTTAAGACAGATAAACCAAACAACATTTTATGCATGAAACTCACTCCTATAATCAACGGGATCTTACGAAATTAACTAAGATCTAATTTCGCTCTCCCTCTATTATAGAATATTCTTCCAGTTACTCTTCCTTACACTATTGAAAGAAAGTATTTGGATGCATACGCAAATACACCGCAAGACAGCGTCACGCCATCTTACGGTGTATTTCTTATCCTCTCAGTAGCACGTTAGATTGTTGATTTTCGGAAAAGACGGAGACTCCTGCGGGAAGAGCGGAATAGGCAAGACCCCGCAGGAGCACACGCGACGAGGAAGCTTACCTTCCGCCCGCGGAAAGCGACGTCTTGGACGGAAATCAATGAACAATCGGAGTCTAGCTGACAAGTCTTTCATCTTTTTGCTTTCCCGGCTCTTTTTCGCTCCACGAACAAACGCCGAATCAAAGCAACAACGAACGCAACGATTGCCAGCGGCTCAAACAAATAAATCAATAGGAACGTGACATCGATGACGGCATCCTCCGGATTATAACGGATGATATAGAGCGCACCGGGTAAGATGGCAATCAGTCCACCAATTCCGAGTGCCGTTCCAAAAATCAGACTCTGACGCGAAAACCGGCTCGTGATTTGATACAAACCGATGAATAGTATGAGTTCCGTAAAATAGATGAGGCGCAACGGGATGTCACCAATCGACGTATCAAGCCCTAAAAACAAAAACCGAAATAGCATGTCGATTCCCCCTTCCCTCTAGTTCTACCCCGAACAGCGTCCTTGTAATGCTTGATTTCCAGTTTCTCTGCATATCCTCGCTTCAATTAGGGAATAGCTAGAGAGTTACAGTCACATACAGAGAGTTGGGATCGGATGAAAGAAGAACACTCGATGAAGGTCGTCAGTTGTCTGAATGATTATTTCGAACGTCATCAGCAGCCACTTCAGGTCGATCTCTTACGAGGTCTACCACCTATCGTGCTATTGTTGCGCGATGACGCGAAACGTGCCTTTCCGAAGGAAGCGAACTTGCACGATGAACTGTTACAAGACATCAAACGTTTGATTCAGGAATGTTTGGATCCCGATACACTGCGCGAATTGGGAATCGATGTCAATCTCCCGGACTTTTTCGTGACCCGTGCACCGCTTCATTCTGCCCATCATTATCTCGTTACATTCATCGAAGACTGACTTCATGTTAAAAGCAGCTATTTCTTCTTTCACAAAACATGTGAAGCAAGAGATAACTGCTTTTTTTAGGGATAAAAAAAACCGATAGCGCCAAAGCACTACCGGTTTTGCTTCCCTTCACGTATGGTAAAGACAACTTAATTCTCAACCTCAAGAATCGCTTCGATTTCAGCTTCTACTTCTTTGTTGACCATTTGCGAACGTTTTTTACGTAATTCGAGATCCATCTCTTGATCGATGAACTGATTCGTATGCTTGTCGAAGCAATCAAAACAGATCGGATAAAAATCTTTTGCTTCTTTGTTCAATGAGTTGAATTCCCATGTATCGAGTTCCAAGTAACTGACTTGGTTGTTCGTTTCAGTTCCACAGATTTCACACTTCATCTTCATTCCCCCTTACGCGTCAATCTTCGCTTTTTCGAGTTGGCGCTCTTGACGTTCCTTGATACGCTTCAGACGTCCATGATACTTCATGATGTTCGCTTGAGATTGTTTCGCTTCGTCAGTTGTCGGTTCTAAATCGGCGATGCCCCAGAATTTGACGACGACGTCTAATACTTGGTCGAAGTATTGGAGTGGTCCATAGTTCGTATCAACAGCAATCGTCTTCATCCGTTCCGTGAAGTCCGGCATGACAGCACCTGGCATCGAGAAGTTGATGATGACGTCTTCGAAGAAGACGATGAAGTTCGGGTCAAGCTCTAGGTGTGCTTTGACCGTGTCACGATAGAACGCATAATGGAGCGCTTCGTCTTTCGCTAGACGACGGACTTGCGTTGCTAAGTCCTTGTCGTGTGCCCCTGCGATTTTCGCAACGTTGTTATAGAAGACGAGTGTCGCTAACTCTTGCAGTGACGTATATGCCATTGTCGCTAACGGGTTCGTGAAGTCCGGGAACCAGCCGTTTTCAACGACGCGTCTTCTTAATTGATGAAGTCGCGTTGGATTGACGTTTCGCGTGACGAGTAAATACGTCTCGAGTAAGTTCGAGTGCTGATCTTCTTCTGCTGTCCATGTCCGGACGAAGTCATTGATGACTTCCATCGAGTTCTTGAACGTATAGTCTAAGTGCGACGTATACCACGGTAAGTTGACCTCTGTCAGTAATGCCGTCTCGATTGCGACGATGACACCTTCCGGAAGCGTGACTTGGCTTTCGTCCCAAGGAACGCGTTTGAACGACATCGCCTTATCCCACGGAATGAATTCGTGGTAGCTCCAGTCGATGTTGGCTGAACGCTCCTTGTGTAGTCGATATAACTCTTGAATGCGTGGTTCTAAACGGATATCTAAATCTGAATTTAGCATGATCGTATCTCCTTTAGACGTATTTGTCATCTGTATCGAGCAAGATGTAATTAATACCTATAACTATTTAATTTGCACTTATTTATGAGTATAACATTTTAGTCATCTACTAGGATGAATCAATTTTTTGACAGTTCAGTATAGTTTTAATGACAAAAGTGCTTTTCATGTTTGACATCGCTTGGTATACAAAAAACCTCCTATCCGTGTGTACGTATCACACGAATAGGAGGTTTTCCTTATAGCTTATTCAAACGATCAACCTGAAATTACTTCTTGAGGTTGTAGAATGATTTGATTCCGTCGTAGACAGCAACGTCTGAAAGCATGTCTTCGATGCGGAGAAGTTGGTTGTATTTCGCGATACGGTCTGTACGTGAAAGTGAACCAGTTTTGATTTGACCAGCGTTTGTTGCAACAGCGATATCGGCGATTGTTGCATCTTCAGTTTCACCAGAACGGTGAGAAACGACAGCTGTGTAACCAGCTTTTTTAGCCATTTCGATTGCGTCGAATGTTTCAGTCAACGTACCGATTTGGTTAACTTTGATGAGGATCGAGTTAGCGATGCCTTTTTCGATACCTTCAGCAAGTTTCTCAGTGTTTGTTACGAACAAGTCATCCCCAACGAGTTGAACTTTGTGTCCGATACGATCTGTAAGAAGTTTGTGACCATCCCAGTCGTTTTCGTCACAGCCATCTTCGATTGAGATGATTGGGTATTTGTCGACGAGTTGTGCGTAGAATTCAACAAGCTCTTCTGTTGAGAGGACTTTGCCTTCGCCAGCGAGGTTGTATTTTCCAGCTGCTTTATCGTAGAACTCAGAAGAAGCGACGTCCATTGCAAGGTAAACATCTTCGCCTGCTTTGTAGCCAGCTTTTTCGATTGCTTCAAGGATAACTGTGATTGCTTCTTCGTTTGATTTCAAGTTTGGAGCGAATCCACCCTCGTCACCAACTGCTGTGTTAAGACCCATTCCGCTAAGAACTGATTTCAACGCGTGGAAGATTTCAGCACCCATACGAAGTGCTTCTTTGAATGTTGAAGCACCGACAGGCATGATCATGAACTCTTGGAAGTCCACGTTGTTGTCTGCGTGTGATCCGCCGTTGATGATGTTCATCATTGGTGTTGGCAATGTTTTCGCGTTGAATCCACCGAGGTATGTGTAAAGTGGAAGACCAAGCTCATCAGCAGCAGCACGTGCAGCAGCCATAGAAACACCAAGGATTGCGTTAGCGCCGAAGTTACCTTTGTTTTTCGTACCATCGAGATCGATCATTTTTTTGTCGATTCCAGCTTGGTCGAAGACATCGTAACCGATGATTTCTGGTGCGATTTTTTCGTTGACGTTGTCAACAGCTTTCAAAACACCTTTCCCGAGGTAACGTGCTTTGTCGCCATCACGGAGTTCGACTGCTTCGTGCTCACCAGTTGATGCACCTGATGGTACGAGTGCGCGACCGAAACCGCCATCTTCTGTATAAACTTCTACTTCTACTGTTGGGTTACCGCGTGAATCAAGAATCTCGCGTGCGTAAATCTCTGTAATCATTGACATTTAAATTCGCTCCTTTTGTGTGTAAGAAATATGTGCTGTAATTCTTTCGATCGACGGGATTATTTCTTCAATACGATCGATTTACCAGTCATCTCTGCTGGCTGGTCCGCTCCGAGGAGATCAAGGACCGTTGGTGCGAGGTCAGCGAGTGCACCTGTGAGTGGTTCAAGGAGTTCAACGTCCTCGACCGTCACGATACATGGAACCGGTTCTGTCGTATGCGCCGTCATCTTACTGCCGTCCGCATTGAGGACTTTATCCGCGTTCCCGTGGTCAGCCGTGATGACTGCCGCGCCGCCTTTGCTGAGAATCAAGTCAACGACTTTCCCAAGACACTCATCGACTGCTTCGATCGCCTTTTTCGTCGGCTCGAGCATACCCGAGTGACCGACCATATCCGGGTTTGCGAAGTTGAGGATGATCGCGTCGTGTTTGTCCGAGTTGATTGCGTCGACGAGCGCGTCTGTGACTTCATAGACGCTCATCTCCGGTTTCAAGTCGTATGTCGCGACTTTTGGTGAAGGGATCAAGATCCGATCTTCCCCTTCGTATGGTTCTTCACGTTGTCCGTTGAAGAAGAACGTGACGTGCGGATACTTTTCCGTTTCCGCGATGCGTAGCTGTTTGAGACCTTGTTTTGACAATGTCTCACCAAGCGTGTTCTTGATGTCTTCAGGCGGGAAGACGATGTCCGTATCGATCGCATCCGAGTACTTCGTCATCGAGACGAGTAGTAGGTTCTTCGGTGCGTTGTCCGGAAGTTCGAATCCGTTGAAGCCACCTTTTTCTTTGTAGACTTTCGAAAGCTGAATCGCACGGTCAGGACGATAGTTGAAGAACACGATCGCATCGTTATCGTGGATCGGTGCGACTGGCGTACCGTCTTCCTGCACGACAACAGTTGGTTCGATGAACTCATCCGTTACGTCTTGTTTGTACGAAGCTTCAACCATGCCGATTGGATCCTTCGTCGTTGGACCTTCACCGAACGTGATGGCGTCATAGACTTTCTTGACGCGTTCCCAACGGTTATCGCGATCCATCGCATAGTAGCGACCAGAGATACTTGCGAACTGTCCAACATTCAATTCATCCATCTTCGCTTGCGCGTCACGGAGGAAACCAGCGCCCGATTGTGGGTCGCAGTCACGACCGTCCGTGAAAGCATGGAGGTAGACTTTTTCGATTTCGTGAAGTTTCGCGAATTCGAGCACCGCATATAAGTGGTTGATGTGACTGTGGATTCCACCGTCAGAGACCAAACCGAAGATATGAAGCGCTGAACCGTATTTCTTCACGTGACCTGCCGCATCGTTCATCGCTTGACGCGAGAAGAACGAGCGATCCTTGACCGCGTTGTTGATTCGGGATAGCGATTGATAGACGACGCGACCTGCACCGATGTTCAGGTGACCCACTTCTGAGTTCCCCATTTGACCTTCAGGCAAACCGACGTATTCACCTTTCGCATTCAACAACGTATGCGGGTATTGACCCCAGTAACGGTCGAAGTTCGGTTTGTTTGCCGCCGTAACGGCATTTCCGAACTCCTCGTCACGCATACCAAAACCATCAAGGATGATCAGTGCGACTGGACGTTTTTTCATTTAAATCGCCTCCAACAGTTTGAGGAACGATCCTGTCTCAAGACTTGCACCGCCGACGAGCGCGCCGTCGATGTCTGGTTGAGCCATATATTCTTTGATGTTTTCCGGTTTGACGCTACCACCGTATTGGATGCGGACAGCTTCTGCTGCTTCAGCACCGAATTCAGCTGCAACGACGTCGCGGACGAATTTACAAGAATCTTGTGCATCTTGTTCTGTCGCTGATTTACCTGTTCCGATTGCCCAGACAGGCTCGTAAGCGACGACGAGATTTTTCACTTGGTCGACAGTAAGACCTTTGAGGCTGTTTGCTGTCTGTTCGCGGATGACGTCTTCGAACTTGCCGCCTTCACGCTCTTCCAGTGTTTCACCTACACAAACGATTGGAACGAGGCCGTGCTCGAACGCTTTTTTCGCTTTGCTGTTGATGAACGCATCTGTTTCGCCGAAGTACTCACGACGCTCAGAGTGACCGAGGATGACGTATGTCACGTCGAGTTCTTTGAGCATGAGCGGGCTGATTTCACCAGTGAACGCGCCGCTCTCTTTGTCGTACATGTTTTGAGCACCGATTTTAAGATCCGTACCAGCTGCTGCTTCTGTCAAGTGTGCCAAGAATACTGCTGGCGCACAGACGGCTGCGTCGACTGTCGTCGAAGCAGGTACAGCTCCTTTGACTTCCTCAACGAATGCGACTGCATCCTTGAGCGTCAGATTCATCTTCCAGTTACCTGCGATAATTGGTTTACGCATTGAGAAACACTCCCTTGTGAACTTAGATTACTTGTCGTTTAGCGCTTCGACACCAGGAAGAGCTTTCCCTTCCATGAATTCGAGACTTGCTCCACCACCTGTAGAGATGTGGCTCATTTTGTCAGCAAGACCGAATTTCTCTGCCGCAGCAGCTGAGTCGCCACCGCCGATGATTGAGTACGCATCACTGTCCGCAAGAGCTTGCGCGACACCTTTTGTACCGTTTGCGTATTTATCGAGTTCGAATACGCCCATCGGTCCGTTCCAGACGACGAGTTTCGAGTTCTTGATTGCCTCTGCATAGAGTTCAACCGTTTTTGGACCGATATCAAGTGACATGTGATCTGCTGGGATCTCTGTGATGTCACGTGGTCCGACATATGTTTCTTCTCCGAATTCCTTCGTGATGACACAGTCGATTGGCATGAGGAACTTAACGCCTTTTTCTTCTGCTTTCTTCATGAATTCCTTCGCTTGGTCGATTTTATCGACCTCAAGAAGTGAAGTACCGACTTCGATACCACGAGCTGTGAGGAACGTGTACGATAAGCCGCCACCGATGATCAACGTATCGACGATGTCGAGTAAGTGATCGATGACACCGATTTTATCCGCTACTTTCGAACCACCGATGATTGCCGTGAACGGACGATCTGGGTTAGAAAGAGCTTTACCGAGAACTTGAAGTTCTTTTTCGATGAGAAGACCGGCAACTGCAGTGTCGACATGGTGTGCGATACCTTCTGTCGATGCGTGTGCACGGTGTGCTGCGCCGAACGCGTCGTTGACGAAGACGTCAGCGAGTTTCGCGAATCCTTTAGCGAGCTCTTCGTCATTTTTCGTTTCACCAGGGTAGAAGCGAACGTTCTCTAAGACGATGACATCGCCGTTTTCGAGTTTGCTGACTGCTTCTTCTGCAACTGGACCGTATGCTTCTTCAACGAGCTTGATGTCTTTACCAAGCAATTCGCTGAGGCGTGCTACGACAGGTGCAAGTGAGAACTCGGGGTTCTTTTCGCCTTTTGGACGACCCATGTGGCTAGCGAGAATGACTTTTGCTCCGCCGTTGATCAAGTGTTTGATCGTTGGGAGTGCAGCACGGATCCGTGTGTCATCCGTGATTTTACCGTCTTCCAACGGTACGTTGAAATCCACGCGTGTAAATACGCGTTTTCCTTGTACATCGATGTCGCGAATCGATTTCTTATTCATACATTCGTCCTCCGTCTCTTACGTATAGTGAGGGGCGAATGCCCCTCCCGCTTTTTTCCGCAATAAGAGCGGAGACTGATATCGTTTCCGCTCTTATTCAATTGCTATTTAATTGCTCGAATTACTTAGCGATTTCTGCGAAGTGTTTGAGTGTACGAACGAGTTGGCTAGTGTAAGACATTTCGTTGTCATACCAAGCAACTGTTTTAACGAGTTGTTTGTCGCCGACTGTCATGACTTTAGTTTGTGTTGCATCGAAGAGTGATCCGTAAGAGATACCAACGATGTCAGAAGAAACGATTTCGTCTTCAGTGTAACCGTAAGACTCGTTAGCAGCTGCTTTCATTGCTGCGTTGACTTCTTCTACAGAAACTTTTTTGTCGAGTACAGTTACGAGCTCAGTGAGTGAACCTGTAGCGACTGGTACACGTTGTGCAGATCCGTCAAGTTTACCTTGAAGTTCTGGAAGAACGAGACCGATTGCTTTTGCAGCACCAGTTGAGTTTGGAACGATGTTTGCTGCTGCCGCACGTGCACGACGGAAGTCACCTTTAGGGTGTGGAGCGTCGAGTGTGTTTTGGTCACCAGTGTAAGCGTGGATCGTAGTCATGAGACCTTCAACGATTCCGAACTGATCTTGGAGAACTTTAGCCATTGGCGCGAGACAGTTTGTAGTACAAGAAGCACCAGAGATAACTGTTTCAGTTCCGTCAAGGATTTCGTGGTTCGTGTTGAAGACGACTGTTTTCATGTCGCCAGTTGCAGGTGCAGAGATAACGACTTTTTTAGCGCCAGCTTTCAAGTGAAGCTCAGCTTTTTCTTTGTCTGTGAAGAAACCAGTACATTCGAGAACGATGTCAACACCGAGCTCGCCCCATGGGAGTTCTTCTGGGTTGCGGTTAGCAAGTGTTTTGATTTCTTTACCGTTGACGAGGAAGTAACCGTCGTGTACTTCAACTTCGCCGTCGAAACGACCTTGAGTCGTATCATATTTGAGAAGGTGTGCAAGCATTTTAGTGTCTGTAAGGTCGTTGATCGCGACTACTTCGATTCCATCAAATTGAAGAATTTGACGAAGTGCCAAACGTCCGATACGTCCAAATCCGTTAATACCAACTTTTACTGCCATGATAATTTTCCTCCTTTTAATGTAAAGCGAGTTATCTATTATTCAAAAGGGGGTTACCCTTTCAAAATCGAAGCTGCTGCGCCTTCATCCGTGATCAGGATGATGTCCGGCGACTGTTTGACATAGGCGTTGATCGCTTCTGCCTTCGAATGACCACCTGCGACGACGATGACGTGTTCGACTTGCTTCAAGTCAGCCAGTTGGAGACCAACCGTCTTGACCCGGTGCACGATGTTCCCGTCTCGGTCGAAGTAATATCCGAATGCTTCCGCTACTGCCTGTTCATGTTCCAGTCGGGTCAGGAGATCCTCAGACGCGCGACGACGTTTTGCCATCGTTTTCGCCTCACCAATTCCATGTACCACGATTGAAGCACCTTTAATCATTTGAAGCACATTTTTTATGCTCGGCTCTTCGATCATCTTGACGAACGTCTCTGTACTGACCATGTCGGGGATGTGAAGCAGATGATAATCACTTTGAGCGCGTGACGCCATCCGTGAGCATACTGTGTTCGCTTGTAATTCGAGCGTTTCTCCCAGTCCTCCGCGTGCCGGAACGAATGTCATCGGACGGTGTTCCTTGTCTGGCGACATCATCGCCGCGACGGAAGCCATCGTCGTACCGCCTGTGACAGCGATCGTATTGTGATGGTCTGAAGAAAGCTCTCGTTTGAGTCGTGCGACGGTCGCCCGCCCCATGTCTCGTTGTACCCAGAAGGTTTCATCGGAATCACCCGGTACGATGACGACGTCCCGTACTCCGAGTCTCTCTTTTAAGGCTTTCGCCATGTCTGAGATCCCTGCGAGTTCTCCCATGATGCTGTGCATGCTGCGAAGAACGTTTCGTCCTTCATCTGTCAAGGACATCCCTTGCGTCGCGACCTCTAAGAGGTCTTGCTGCTTCAAGAAGTCAACTTCCCGCCGTAAGACGCGTTCCGTCAAGCCAAGGCTTGTCGCAAGCGTACGTCGTCCAATCGGTTGCATCAGTCGAACATAATGAAGGATGTCGTAGCGTGTCTGCATTTCTTCGATCAGATCAGGCACGATTCGTTTTTGGATCTGGACTAACTGCCGAATCATGTATTTCCCTCTCCTCTCAAGTAGCTGGACGCTTTCTGTCCCGCATGTCATAACGTGTCCCACTTGGTACACCGTTATCATAACAGTCCATTTCTCGCCTTGCAAGTCTCGTTTCTCAAGTTTTTTGAAGTAAGCGGTTTCTTATCATTTCCGTCTGGAATTTGCCATAACTCCAAATTTCGCCGTCATGCATGACGACCGGAATTTCATATAAGAACCGTAGACTGAGCGCTTCATCCTGATCGATGTTGACTTCCTCGAACGTCCATTCCGGAAACTCATCGAGTACGAAGTCGAGTAAGATGGCGGCCTCTTCACATAGCGTACATCCCGGACGTGAATAGAGTGTTAAGTGTCTGTGTCGTTTTAATCCCATTCTGATTGCGCCTTCCTTTGCTGCATCGTTTTTTTCGTTAAACCAAGCGCTGCCCGATATTTTGCAACCGTCCGTCGCGCGACTGTCAGACCGTCTGCTTGCAGACGATCCGTCAATTGCTGATCACTTAACGGACGATCGCTATGTTGAATATATTCGGCGATCCGCCGTTTAATTAAAAAACTCGAATCTCCGGTTGTCGTCCGTGAGACGAACAAGTCTTCTAAAGCAACGAGACCATGAACCGTCTCGACATACTTCGCAGCAATCGCTCGACCAATCGTTGACGGATGATGCCCCGTCGCCTCAGCGACTTGTTTTTTCGTCAGTGGCTCAAGATGCAGTTCTCCCTTGAACCAGCGTTCTTGTCGCTCAAGCAAGACCGAGAGGATGGCATGCATCGTAACGCGACGTCGTTCGTACGCGCGTAAAAAAGGCGTTGCCTCTTTTAATCCGAGCCACTTCTGATCCATGTCGAGTGTCATCCAGTCAATCTGAAGTTTTCCATCTAACAGGTGAATCCGTGCTTCTGCCATGACCGGTCGTTCTTCTTTAGGAAGATTCGGTGTCCGGCTCAGCCGCGTCAATCGTTTTCGCAACCGTGCTCGATCCTGTTTACTGAACTGCGCGAACACTTGACTCGCCGGTTCATGTCGTAACCGATCCGTCAGTCCGATCAATTCTGCGTCGTCTAGCTCGATCGCCTGTAACCATTGGCACTCGCGCTCCGAGCGGGCAGCAATGCCGACTGGTTCACATTGTTGTAAGAGTGTCCGTGCTTCTGTAATCGTTGCGACATCGGTCGAGAAGGATGCAGCGAGCTCCTCGTCCGATGTCCGCAATAAACCGTCCGCTTCTAAATACACGATGAGTTGTTCCGCCATATATCCTATTTCCTGTCTGACTGATTCTAAACGTATTTGTGCAATAAGCTCGTCTTCATAGGATGCCAAATGTCCTGCCATCTGCTCGGCCTCTAACGAAACCTGATTCGGGTAATGGCGGTGCAATCGTCGTTTTAACCGCCGCCATTCCTCCTCGAGTTCTGCCGCTGGTTGCTCAAGTACATGTAACTGATACTGTTGTGACGCCGATAACGTCAGCTGTTGCGTTTGTTCCTGGCGTTGATCCATCGATTTCCCTCCCTCACTTCTTATTATAGAAGAAACGTTTTGAAAAACGTGCTCTGAACCCCTTTTGAGTCGCTAGAGAAAAGAAAAGTCATCCTTCCCTATTGCTTTTCTGAAAAAATGTCGCTATACTATTAATTGTTCAGTACATCAGATGCACCCGTAGCTCAGGGGATAGAGCACTGGTTTCCGGTACCAGGTGTCGGGAGTTCGAATCTCTCCGGGTGTACCATTTATTCAACTACAAGGCAATGCCAGCAATGGCGTTGCCTTTTTTCTATATTGATATGTTTCATTTGCCCTTGTAATGGAAAAATACCTAAAAGTCGCATCGTATCTTTTGACCAATATTGACCAAAGGATTATGATAAGGATAAGTCGAATAGGAAGCTACATACCAACTATAAGGAGGCAAAGACTATGTTAATTCCAACAGTCATCGAACAAACAAACCGCGGGGAACGTGCTTACGATATCTACTCACGTTTGCTAAAAGACCGCATCATTCTTCTCGGGAGCGCGATTGACGACAACGTCGCCAACTCAGTCGTTGCCCAGCTTCTGTTCTTAGCAGCAGAAGATCCAGATAAAGAAATCTCGCTTTACATCAACAGCCCAGGTGGTTCGATCACTGCCGGTATGGCGATTTACGATACAATGAACTTCATCAAGCCACAAGTTTCAACGATTTGTATCGGTATGGCAGCATCGATGGGTGCGTTCTTGCTACAAGCAGGCGCAAAAGGAAAACGTTTCGCGTTACCAAACGCTGAAATCATGATCCACCAACCACTCGGTGGTACACAAGGTCAAGCATCGGATATCAAAATCCATGCGGAGCGTATCATCAAAATGCGTGAGCACCTCAACAAAATCATGGCTGAAAACACAGGACAACCACTTGAAGTCATCGAACGCGATACAGAGCGTGACAACTTCATGTCAGCACAAGCTGCTGCTGATTACGGTCTTATCGACCGCGTCATGGAACGTGCATAAGTCATCCAGAGTGTCTCCTTCGGGAGGCACTTTTTTTGTATCCATAGAAAAGTGAAGCCTTGTCGGTTATCGTTACATACAAAAAACCTCCCGTTCCTTATAGAACGAGAGGGTGATGATCAGTCGATCAAGTCTGTGATGTCTGAAACGATATCGTGGTTTTCACGAATCAGCGAGTAGATCGCGTTCGCATGTGGCGAAAGCTCTTCTTCTGCTTGTAATTGTTTCAGGAACAAAGATGTTGCGAATGCAACGAGTGTGCTTTTCGGTACACCGATTGCTTTTGCTTTTTTTGTTAACACTTCATCAAACTTCGCATCGACTGTCAGCGAAATACGTTTCTTTTCGTTAGCCATTTCAAAAACTCCTTAATTCGAACATTTAGTTGCATCGACTATATATTATAGTAGACTATGGTTCATCCCGCAAGCGACCCTCTTATAAGGCCCCTATCATCGACTCGCCATTTCGTACTTTTTCAGCGATTTGATCAATTTTCCGCAACCGGTGATTGATCCCTGATTTTGAGATGGAGCCGCTTTCGACCATCTCCCCGAGCTCTTGTAACGTGACGTCTTGATGGGTCACACGCAAGATCGCGATCTCCTTCAGCTTATCCGGTAAGACATCGAGCCCGACCGTCCGCTCAAGGAACTTGATGTTCTCGACTTGGCGTAATGCCGCACCGACCGTTTTGTTGAGGTTCGCCGTCTCACAGTTGACGAGACGGTTGACCGAGTTACGCATATCTTTTAAGATCCGGACATCCTCGAACCGCAGCATCGATTGTGTCGCATCAACGAGCTTAAGGAAATCGGAAATCTTCTCGCTCTCTTTAATGTAGAGGATATGTCCCTTTTTCCGTTCGATCGCCTTCGCGTTCAAATCAAAGACGTTCGATAGACCGCGGAGCGCCGCATTGTGTTCTTCATATAAGCTAAAGATCTCCAAGTGATACGACGATGTCGCCGGATTGTTGAGCGAACCCCCGGCGAGGAACGCCCCTCGTAAATACGCCCGCGCTTTTCGTTCATCGTTGAGGATCGTGTCACTGATGGAGCGAATCATCGTGAACCCTTCCCCTAAAATCCCGAGGTCTTGCAAAATCTTATCCGCCTGTTGTTTGACGCGGACGATGTAGACATTATTCTTTTTCAGACGCATTTTCTTCCGCACGAGCAGATCGAGATGAACCCCGTATGCTTTTTTCAAAAGCGAATAGATCCGACGGGCAATCGAGGCATTCTCGGTCGAGATATCGAGTGTCAGACCACGTCCGAGACCGAACGAGATCGCACCATTCATCCGGGCAAGCGCCGCGAGTTCCGCCTTCATCTCGTGATCGGTGATCGGAATCTGCGTTAATTCTTTTTTGACTTCTGAGGCAAAGCTCATGTCAGCTCCTCCTTTCCTTCGAGTTGACGCATCCGGCGAATCGACAACACTTTTCGCATGACGAGGCTTGCGACGGCATCTGAGTCATGACGGATGAAGTGATGATTATAATCGACGATGTCGTCCGCAAGCACTTCAACGCCAGCGAGCTCGAATTGTTTTTCATTATAGGTGACGATGTCAGCGTGATCCTTCTGGTATTTCTTCAGGTAACTCGCATCGATCGATTCGTTGTTGACGATGATCGTATCAACGACGCCTTGTCCGAGGAAGCGTTCGAGTGCCGCTAAATGTTCATTCGCCGTGAACGCCGTCGTCTCACCGGGTTGCGTCATGACGTTACAAATATAGACGACCGGAGCCAGCGATTGTTGGATCGCTTCCCGGATTTCATCGATCAGGACGTTCGGGATGATACTCGTATAGAGACTACCCGGACCAAGGACGATGACGTCGGCATCAAGAATCGCCTGAATCGCTTCCGGTACCGGACGGACGTCTTGTTCTTCAAGGAAGATCCGTTCGATCTTCTTGCCGACCTTCGGAATCAACGACTCACCTTTGACGATCGTTCCGTCCTCGAACTCAGCACATAACGTGATCGTCCGTTCCGTCGCCGGATAGACTTTTCCTTCCGCGTTCAACAGTTGTCCCATGACGCCGATTGCTTCGACGAACGAACCATTACAGAGCTGGGTTGCTGCCGTCAGCATCAGGTTTCCGAGCGAATGCCCGTGTAATCCTTCCCCGGTCTCGAACCGGTACTGCATGATTCGGTCCATCAACGTCTCCGACTTCGATAAGGAGACGATGACGTTGCGGATATCGCCCGGCGGTAACATGTTGAATTCCGTCCGCAGACGACCAGAACTGCCCCCGTCATCGGCGACCGTGACGATGGCTGTGATATCAAGCGGATAATGTTTCAGTCCACGAAGAAGCGTCGAGAGTCCTGTCCCGCCACCGATGGCGACGACTTTGCGTTCCCATTTCATCACTTCTCCTCCTTCGCATGCACATAATCCCGGTGATTCGTCTCGATGTGATACTGCGTCGCGAATTCTTTACTGATCGCTTCCGCGAACGTGATCGATCGGTGTTTCCCGCCTGTACAACCGAGGGCGATGACGAGTTGCGACTTCCCTTCCCGCTCGTATTGCGGAATCAGGAACTCGAGCAAGTCGACGAGTTTTTTATAGAACAGCTTCGCTTCCGGCCACTGCATGACATATGACGCGACTTCCTCGTCGAGTCCCGTCTTTGGACGCAGCTCTGGAATGTAGAACGGATTCGGTAAGAAGCGCAGGTCAAAGACAAGATCCGCATCAAGCGGTAAACCGTGTTTGAAACCGAACGACATGACGTTGACCGTGAACGGAATCCGAGTGCCTTCCGTGAACTCCTTCAAGAGACGTTCTTTCAGTGCAAGCGGCTTGATGTCACTCGTATCAATCAGCATCTGTGCCTTATCACGGAATCCTTCGAGCAACGTCCGCTCCCGTTCGATTCCAATCAATGGGGAATCCGTTGGC